>CAMPCG010000245.1 GCA_946644025.1 uncultured Prevotellaceae bacterium
CTCGCCCTGAACGCTGAACGTCAAATTACTGTGCGGGCTGCATCTGTACACGCTGCAGCTCCAGCTGAGCCTCTTCGGCCTTCTTGCGTGCCTTCTCCAGGTCTTTGACGGCGTTCTCGTATTTCTTGTTAGCCTTGTCGATGGCCTTCTTGGCCGACTCCACTTTCTTCTCGGCTTTCACCACAGCGGCCTGAGCCTTGTCGGCACGCTTGGCAATCTTGGCTTTCTCGGCCAGTTCCTTGGCGGTCTGTCCGTCAACAACACTTTGTGCCTGAACACCCTGTGCGCCCATCAGCATAGCCACTGCAAAGGCGCATGTCATCATGGTTTTCTTCATCGTTCTGTTCATTTAAAGAGTTAAACAATTCGTTTTCTGGGTGCAAAGTTAGATATTTTCCCGCAATGGAGCAAGAAAATTGTCAGAAAAATTGCACTGGCCGCCCCTCGCTTGCCTTCAGTTCGTCGGCAAACTGCTGCGGTGTGATGGTTACGGGTCCTTTCATCAGTTCGGGCACGTTGTAGCTTTTCATGAACTGGCGGTGGTAGTCGGGGTCTTGCTGCGGCAGCTCGAAGGGTTTCGAGCCCTTTCCGTCCTTGTCTATGTGGGCGATGAAGGGTCGCGTGTATCCGCCGTCGTCCCTGCGGCTGCTGAATACCACCCATCGTCCGTTGCTCGACCACGAGTGGTAGCTCTCGGTGTCGGGCGAGTTGAGCTCGTCCATGGGCCTCACGGTTCCTGTCTGCAGGTCCATGAGGTAGAGGTCGGCCTCGTGGTGCCAGATGTGGAACACACCGTAGTGTCCGTGTGTGAACATGAGGAATCGTCCGTCGGGCGACACCCGCGGCAGTGTGACGCTGGGCTTGAGGCTGTCGTTCTGTGCCGTCAGGCTGTCGGGGTAGACCAGCTGGCGAGGCCCGAAGCGGTGGGTGTCCAGGTCGAAGGTCTTCTTGTAGAGCAGGTATTTTATCTCCTTAGAGCGCTTGACGACCTCCACTTCTACCGACGTGGTGTCCTTTCGCTCGAAGCGGGCGCTGCAGTAGTAGAGTGTGCGCCCGTCGGGGGCCCAGGCGGGGAACACCTCAAACTCCACGGGGCTGTTCTCGACATTGTTCACCTCGTCGGTCTCCACATTATATAATATAAGGTCGCTAGCCGAGTCGTAGACCTCAATCTTGTTCAGGTCGCGTGTGTGGAAGCTCTGGCTGGTGTGGTTGGTGGAGTAGACGATGAGGGGCAGCCAGGGGTGCCAGGCGGGGTACACGCCGCCGGATATGGTGCTGTCGCACTTCATGTTCACCTTTTTCATCTTCCCGTCGTAGACGATGACCGTTCCTCCGTGCTGCTGACGGGCATGGAACTGCATACGTCCGGGGTCATACTGCTGGAAGTTGTGGCAGTTGACGCACTGCCCCTTGTCCTCCTGGCTGCAGAGCATGTTGTCGACCATGACGCGCTCGTCGTAGTTTTCCAGACACCGCTGGTTGAGGGTCAGCTCTTCGTAGGTCACGTAGCTGGGCGCGATGAGTCGGTAGCTCATCCAGGGGTCTATGCTGTCTGTCGAGACGTAGATGTTGAACGGTTTGTGGCGTGTCCACTCTCCGGTGTTGCTCTGCGTGAACACCTCCACGCCGATGGCCTCTCCGCGGGCCTTCTCTGCCAGGGCGCGCCACTCGCCCATGGAGGGCTGTGCCTTCATTCCACCGAGCACGAGCTGCTCTTCGCCCGCCGTGAGCCGCGTCACCATGTCGGCACACGAGTCGCCGTCCCACTCGAACGTCAGCGGGGCGATGTTCACCGGCACGGTCACGTCGACGTAGTCGGGGTAGATGACGGGCGCGGTGCCGGCCTCGACATACTGCGACGGCACGCTGGCCTCCTGGCACGACAGCATGAGTGCTGCCAGTGCTATGACGCAAGAAATGGTTTTCTTCTGCATAATCAGGTAGTTAATATAGTTTCTGGTTTCTGATAAGGAAATATTCGAAATAGAACGTCTTGCCGAAGCGGGGGTACATGATGGGTCGCAGCTGCTCCTCCTTCATCCCGCGATACTGCTGCGCCATGGCCATGAACTCGCGGTAGTCGCGCACCACCTGCTCGTCGAAGGGCATACCGCTTACGTCCACCGCCTTCTCCAGCTGTCCGTAGAGGTAGGCGGCCTCCTGATAGTGGCGGGGCATGTGGTCGTTGGGGTGCAGGCGGGCATAGTTGAAGAAGTGGGGCCAGAAGGTCTGAATGTCCTTCGTCCACAGGGCGGCCACCAGCGATGCCTCGGCCTGGAGGGGGTCTTCGCTGTAGGTCCTGGCCAGCTTGTTCATCAGGAAGTACTCCACCATGGCGTTGTCGCTGGCCAGCTCGTCGTCGTAGTTCAGCAGGTGGAGGATGGGTGCGAACTCCTCAGTCTCCCCCACCCCACCCTTGGCGGCCAGGGCTTCCATGCGGTCGGCCCACTCGCCGTAGTAGCGCGTGTGGCGCAGCAGACTGATATATTTACGTGCCACGCGCTGCTCTCCGTTGACGAGGGCGCAGCGCACGAGGTACTTCAGGTACTCCACTCTCCATCCCTGCTCCACGCCGTCTTCGAGGCACCAGCGGTAGCAGAAGTTAATCATGCCGTAGTTGTAATAGATGCAGCGCCCCGCCACCTGCGTCATGTTCAGCGGCAGCGGCGTGTCGCTGGCGGCGGCTCCGGCGGGATAGTGGTACATCTCGTCGCCCTGGCGTCCCAGGCGGAAGAGGGCCAGGTTGCGCATCATCACGATGGCGCGCGTGGGCTCCACCTGCTGGTCGGCGGCCTCGCGCAACACGCCCTGCCAGTCGCACTGCTCCACGCACTGCTGCATACGCAGCTCCTTGTGGAAGTTGTAGTCGGTGAACCAGAAGTGGCTCACGCCCCACGTCAGTGCGGCCAGCAGCAGCACGTGGGCTACGCCCCACCCCATTGGGCGGCTCAGCGCCTTGGGGGCCTTCACGCCGTAGAGGGCGGCCATGAGCAGGAGCGCCACCGTTAATAATATATAAGGTATATAGTACTGGGGCTGCTCTCCGCCAAAGATGAACAGCGGGAGGCCCGTCCACCAGATGTTCACGATGTTGGTCTGGCAGAACACGTAGCGGTAGCACACCAGCGGCACGAGGCAGAGGCAGAGCGCAGCGACCGCCGTCGTCACGGCCTTTTCCGTCGTTGTAGGAGTCTTGAGGCGCCACACCATGACGGCCGACAGCAGGGCGAAGAGCAGGCCGTAGAAGCCGGCGAGGTGATAGAGCGCGGCGGTGGCGACGGCCACAAACACGGGCCGCAGCATCCACCGCGACGGCAGCAGGCGCATCAGCCACAGCGCGCCGACGGCCAGGAGCACGCCGATGGTGGCGGCAAAGAAGTAGCCGCGCAGCTTTAGGTAGTAAATCCAGTAGCCCAGGTCGACGTCCATGACGAGCAGCAGGGCCACGGGCACGAGCAGCACCGCCGTCCACGCCACGGGCACGCGCAACGCCCGGCTCATCAGGGCCATGAGCAGCGCCCACAGCCCGCAGAGCATCGTCACGCCCAGCCAGGGGTGGTAGAAGAACTCGGTGAACCACGACCCCAGCCACGTGAGCAGCCAGCCCGACGTCACCATCTGCTGGCGCAGGAACAGCGGCGTGTCGAGGAACAGGTTCAGCTCCTGAGCCTTCCAAAGATATTCGCTCTCACGCGTCACCAGCGCCACGCCAACCACTACCAGCGCCAGCAAAGCCAACACCGGCGACAGCCAGCGTAACGTCTTCATATAGTCTTTTTCTTTATTCATCGTCTCGTAATTCTCAAATTATAAGTGAGAAGTGAGAAGTGATAGGTGAGAAGTGATAAGTGATAAGTGCAAGCAGCACTTTCACACTTAGCATAAGGGAAGAAATCTTATCACTTATCACTTATCGCTCATCACTTATCACTCATCACTTATCACTTATCACTCATCACTTATCACTCATCACTTATCACTCATCACTTATCACTTATCACTTATCACTTATCACTCATCACTTATCACTCATCACTCATCACTTATCACTCAGCGTCCTCACCACCTTGGCCGGTCGTCCCACGACGACGGTCCATGGCGGAACGTCGCGCGTCACGAGCGAGCCCGTCCCGACGACGGCCCCCTCGCCGATGGTCACGCCGGGCATGATGGTGCAGCACATGCCGATGGCAGCTCCGCGACAGATGCGCACGGGCATCACCTTCGACGGCTGGCGGGTGTAGACGTCGCCGCGCCGGTAGCCCGAGATGTCGCGCTTATGGAGCAGGATGGTGGTGCGCGAGCTAATCCACACGTCGTCCTCGATGGTGAGGTGCTCGGCGTTCTCGGCGTCGAAATAGACGTCGGCCCCCACGTGGAAACGGCCCGTGGCCTTCACGCCGCACTTCTCCCAGTACTTCTGACGCCGGTCGGTGCAGGGGTCTATCATCCAGTTCTTCTGATAGGTCATCCAGAAGTACTTGCGCCGCAGCCGCAGCCGTATGACAAAGTACTTCGGCCACGTGACGACACGACCGAAATGGCGGTAGAGCCAACTCTGCTTCAGACGTTCCTTGTCCATTCGGGGGAAGTTTTAGTCCGTTAGATAGCAGGTTTGAATTGGTATTCCTTGTCGAAGTAAATCTCACCGCTGGGCGTCTTGGCAGAAATGACCGTACCCACAAAGGAATTAGTCTCCACCTCAATCACCGTTCCCTGAGTCCACTCGTCCTTGTGGGTCACCTCGGGCGAAATCAGTACATTGTCACCTGTCTTCATCACTAAGAAGGTTAATCATTGAATAATCGTCTTCTATATAACTAATGGTTATTACGGCGCTTTGCCGTAGGAGGCGACGTGTCTCACGTCGCAACAGTCTGCTGGATTGCGACGTGGGACACGTCGCCTCCTACTAATGCGCTGCAAAGGTA
>CAMPCG010000246.1 GCA_946644025.1 uncultured Prevotellaceae bacterium
CACCAACATGGTCCAGTCCGCCCTTCCCCTCCGCAATTAAGGTCCCGTCTCTTTTGCGGGGATTCCATCCCCGCCCGCCTAAAAAGTAAACATGGAAGTAGCATTAGGTCAACGCAAGTACACCGTCTCGCTGTCCAGCGAGACGATGGTCACGGTGCTCGTCTGCCTCGTCTGGGCCTTCGCCCTCGTGGGCTACAGCCGGGGCGTCATCATGCGCCTGCCCCTGCTGGGCGACTATACCGACCTGGTGCAGGCCATGGTCTACGTCGTCCCCATGCTGCTGGCACTGCCCGCACTCGTCAAGCGCTTCTGCCTGGCCGACTACCTCTTCTTCTTCGCCTGCGTCTTCTACTACGGCTGGTGCTTCGTGGCCTATCCCGAGAACACCCCCTACCTCGAGGAGAGCGCCTTCGCGTGCCTCCTCTGCGTCTTCCCCTGCTACTTCATCGGCCGCCTGACCGACATCGAGAAGTACTACCGCCTCTTCCTCTTCCTGTCCGTCGCCTGCATCTTCATGGACCTCTTCTATTTCCTGGTCTACGCCCCGGCTCACAAGAACATGGAGGAGGTGGCCGGCCATGACAATATGCACCGCGCCTACCTCTCCCTGCCCCATGTCACCATGCTGCTCTGGGCCACGCTGCGCCAGTTCCGCCTGTGGAAGCTGGCCATGACCGTGCTCGGCGTGCTCTTCCTCCTCTCCTGCGGCACCCGCGGCCCGCTGGTCTGCCTGTTCTTCTTCGGCTTCGTCTACTTCCTCTTCTTCATGAACTTCCGCGGAGCCGTCTACGTCAAGGCCGTCATCGTGCTCCTGGCCACAATGGCCATCGTCTTCCTCCGCGAGATAGCCCTCTTCCTGGCCCAGACCTTCCTCGGCCTGAACCTCAGCACCCGCATCATGGATAAAATCGTCTATGGCGGCCTGGATGACGACACCTATCGCGGCGACCTGCGCCAGATACTCTACAGCGTGCTTGACAAGAGCGAGAACTTCTTTGGACTGGGACTCTTTGGCTGTAAGAACTACGGCGTAATCTATGCCCATTACCTCCCGCTGGACTTCTTCAGCACGTTTGGCTATTTTGTCGGCAGCGTCTTAATGGTTTTGCTCGCTGTCCTGATTGGCTATGCCCTATGGCTATACAAAAGCACCATGTCGAGGGTGTTCATCGTGCTCCTCTGCTCGTTGAGCATTGTCAAGCTGATGTTCAGTTCGACGTTCGTCAACGAGCCGTTGTTCTTCCTCTTGATAGGATTCTGCATGAAGGTAATCCTCCCACCCCCATCGCCCATCACCGAGCAACCAACACCTACCATCCCTCAACCCTCACCCCTCACCGATGAAGTCCGAGAATAGCCGATTGGTAAAGAACACGCTGTTCCTGTACCTGCGAACCATCTTCGTTCTTGTTGCAGCGCTCTACACCTCGCGGGTTGTCCTGAAGTCGCTTGGCGTCGAGGATTACGGCATCTACAATGTTGTGGGCGGGCTGGTGTCGATGTTTGTCTTCATCAATGGTGCCATGTCGGCAGCCACGCTGCGTTTCCTTACCTTCGAGCTGGGCCGCAACGACAAGTCCCGGCTGAATGTGGTGTTCAGTACCAGCGTCTTTGTCCACATCGTCATCGCTCTCATTGTTGCCGTCTTGGCCGAGACGGGCGGGTTGTGGTTCTTTTACCACAAGATGGTGATTCCGCCAGAGCGTATGCTGGCGGCCAGTATAGTCTTTCATATTTCTGTGCTGACGGCTGTGGTGAGCATCCTGAACGTGCCCTACAATTCGCTGCTTATAGCCCACGAGCGGATGTCGCTGTTTGCCTATATTACCATCCTCGAGGCCGTGCTCAAGTTAGCAGTGGCACTTGGCATCTCCTACTTTAGCCAAGACCGCCTCATCCTGTACGCCGTGCTGTTGCTGGTCGTTTTCCTTACCATCATCGGCATATACCGGTATGTCTGTCGCCGGCTTTTTCCCGAGAGCCGGGTGCGGATGGTCAGAGACGGTGCGCTCATCGCCGAGATGTCGCGCTTTGCCGGGTGGAATCTTTTCAGCAACTTCTCTTACGTCACCTATACGCAGGGCCTGAACGTGCTGCTGAATGTATTCTTCGGCCCGGCGGTCAATGCTGCGCGCGGCGTCGCCTTCCAGGTAGAGATGGCTGTGAGCAAGTTCGTGGGCAGCTTTCAGTCGGCCCTCAACCCGCAGATAACGAAATCGTATGCCGCTGGCGATGGCGACCGTCTCGCGTTTCTCATCTCCACGAGCAGCCGCTACTCGTTCTATCTCCTCCTGCTGCTCATCTTCCCGCTGTTTGTCTCCATCGACTATGTCCTGTCGTTATGGCTTGAAGAGGTGCCTGCCCACACGTCCAACTTCGTGCGTCTCACGTTCCTGCTCATGCCCATCAGCGTGATGTATAATCCGCTGAATATTGCGACCCAGGCCACTGGGCGCGTGAAGCGCTTCTTCTTCATCACAGGCTCGATGAAACTGCTCATCCTGCCACTGTCATACCTGGCCCTGCGGTGGGGAGGACCGCCAGAGTCGGTCTATGCGGTGAACCTCGTCTATTCGTTCCTCACGTCGTTTGTCTACATCTACGTTACCTGTTCAGAGATTCCCCTGTCTGTGTGGCACTATGTCAAGACGGTCGTTGTGAGGGTCTACGCGGTAGCACTATGCGGTGCCCTCGTGCCTCTGGTCTACAATCTCTACGTCCTTCGCCACACGTCCTTCGCCACGGCCTTGGGAGGTGCCGATTCCTTTTGGTCGGTCGTGCTGAATATGGTCGTGGCCGAGTTGTCCATACTGGCAGCGGTGCTCCTGCTGGGCGTGAAGGCCGACGAGCGGACTGCCATCTACCACTTAGTGAGAAAGCGCCTGCCCTGGAACGCCCCGAAGGGAGAGAATAGCTAACTCAGAATTATAGCTAACCGGATATCTTCATGAAAGGAAATGACATCGAAACGCGTGTCCGCCATACATCAGCTGACTCCCACGGGGAAGTCAGCGGCAGGAGCGTCAGGAACTCCAGCTTTGAGCTTCTACGTATCGTGTCGGTGCTGCTCATTATTGCCATGCACATAGTGGGCTATGTCGACCAGAGCCAATTCTCGCCCTTCAATCATCTGGTGGCAGGAGGGCTGAACATTGTGGGCAACACGGGCGTAACCTGCTTTGTGCTGATTTCGGGCTATTTCGGCGTGTCGTTCAAGACGCACAAGTTCGTCAGCCTCGTCGTCCTGTCGTCGGTCTACTCGCTGCTGGTGGGCTACTTGGTCTTCGGCTGCGATGTCAAGGAACTGCTAAAGGCGCTGCTCATCATCCCGCGCTACAAGCTGTGGTTCATCGTCTGCTACCTCTTCCTGATGGTGCTCTCCCCCTATCTGAACCGCTTTTCCGAGATGCTCGACCGCAAGGAGTACACCCGCTTGATGCAGACCCTGACGTTGTTGCTTTGCGTCGTGCCGTCGCTCTTCGCCGATGCCGGGACGGGCAGCACGGTGCTCTATCAGGGCGGCAAGAACCTCACCTACTTCCTCTTCATCTATCTGCTTGGCCGATACATCAGGAAATATTATGACCAGCGCTACAGCCGTCGTCGGCTCATCGCCCTTCAGCTCTCGCTCCTTGCGCTCCAGTTCCTGCTGTTTACCCTCCTCTATTATAAGTTCAACACGCCTTACACCCTCTTCTACGACTGCAACATCCTGATGCTGATGTCGGCCGTGACACTGTTCTTCCTCTTCAAGTCATTCTGCTATCATTCCAGCGTTATCAACTTCATCTCCTCGTCGGTCCTGGCCATGTACGTGCTCAACGGCCTGTACGTCTTCATCGACCGGACGTTCATCCATATCCAGCAATACTGCTCCTCCGGGTTCTTTGCCGCCTGTCTGCTGGCAGAGGTACTCGCCGTGGCGCTGGTGGCGATAGTGACAGACAAGACCCTCGGCACACTGGTGAGAAAGGTCTGTGAACGCTTAGTACAATCTCTAAACTCCCGATCATGACAAGAGTCATATTCGACGGCCACGGACAGATGTGCAACCGCCTGTGGCAGTATGCCGACCAGGTGGCTTGGGCCATGAAGCACGGCGGCAAGGTCGTCTGCCTGCTGTGGGACCCCTCCCTCGACGATTTCCCTGCGCTCAGAGACAATCCCTACATCCGCTTCCCCTTCTATGTCAAAACCCGGGAAGGGGGCAAGTGGACCGCTCTCTACCGCCGGGCGCTCAACAAACTGGTCTTGAGCAAGTCGGCGCAGCGTCTGCTCGAGTCGCCCTTCTTCAGGAAGCGAGGATTCATATTGGGCAGGGAAATTATCTTTGCTCACGATTACTACCCCGAAGTATGGGCTCAGGAGAAAGACCTCTTCGCCCCTTCTGACAGCATCGTCGAAAATATTGATGCCCACTTCAGCCGTTTCAGGAACGACGACACCTCCAGCATCGTCGGCGTGCATATACGTAAGGGGGATTACCGACGCTATCTTGACGGCCAACTCTTTTACGAAGACGAGGAATACGCTGGGTTCATGCAGCAGGTGACCCAGCTGCTGGGCCAGGACACACGCTTCCTTCTTGTGTCGAACGAAAAAATAAACCGAGAGCACTTCCTCCCCTTCCGCCTCCTCGACATCGCCACCACCACGGCCGCCGAAGACATGTACGCCCTCTCCCGGTGCGATTACCTCATGGGCCCCTACAGCACCTTCAGCGGCTGGGCCTCGCTCTATGGCGGCGTGCCCTGCTACTTCTTCCGGAGAGGGGCAAAGATGGATCGTTCCGATTTTCAAGTCGTCAGAACCATGACCCAGCCCAAAAACCTTAACCTTTAGACCGGGGGGGGAGGGTCTCTTGGGGTGGGTCTCAAATTTATAAACGCTGTCAGTGTTT
>CAMPCG010000247.1 GCA_946644025.1 uncultured Prevotellaceae bacterium
ACGGACACTCGGCGAGCTGCCTGGATGGCGGGAAACATTCACTCATATAACAGAACAACACGCCCCGCTTCGGCGGGGTGCTTGGGGGTGCTCGGTGAAGCGAGACACTGAAACAAAAGAAGCATATCGCGCTCTGCAGCGGTCCTGCCTTTCTAAAAGTTCTTTTGTGCTGAAGGGGCCGTTTAGGTCTCGCAGGGTGGTCCGATTCCGCCCGCCCCCACAACAATGGAAGCCGTGAGAGCCTGTTATCAGGAACACCAGGCATGTAATCTACCACGAGGGCGGGTTCAACTCCCGCCACGGCTACGAGAGGTTGCGACACTGTCGCAACATACGAAACAACTAAAACAACGGAAAAATGGAAGTACAAGGACGCATTTACAAGGTGCTACCAACGAGAACGGGCACCAAGAAGGATGGCTCCGAGTGGAGGATTCAGGAGTTTATTCTTGAGTTTTTCGAGACACCTGACCAGCGATGGAGCGACAAGGTGGTGCTGTCGGTCAGGAACGACCGCATCGAGGAATACGATCTGCACGAGGGCGACGAAGTAAAGGTCGGCTTCTCGCACAACGTCAACGAATGGAACGGCAGATGGTACCCCGAATTTAGCATCTACAAGTTCGAGAAGGTGAAGGGCGTGGAGGTGGTTGCGACACCATCGCAGCAAACAGAACAGCAGGCACAGCCAGCAGTAGAACCGACGAAGGCCGCGCCTGCAAGCGACGGCAACGCTAACGCTGGAGAAGACGACCTCCCATTCTAACGCCATGGAAACGGTGAAAGGACAACCACTCACACAGGAGCAGCTGGACAAGATAGCCCACGACCTGGCGAACGCAGCCTCGATGGTGAAGCTCGTGACAGGTACCGCCGGCAACGCTGCCATCCTTGTTATGATGCACGCCATGGACCAAGTCAGGAAGCACCCACGCTACAAGCACGGCGTGAAGCATGCCTTCAAGCAGGCACAGGAGACGCGCCAGCACTACGAGCGGCAACTGCTGCACGCTGAATACAACCGCTTTTTCCGCGTGGCCGACATGACAGAAGGCTCACGAAAGACCTACGGCAAAGACTTCACCGACCAGCAGTATTTCGAGTTCTGGCAGTCCATGGGCGGTCCGATCTACACCAAGTCGTGGCCGTTCCTGACCAGCCTGTGGAACAAGTACCGCCTGTCGCTGCTGAACCACGGCATCCAGCACCCCGAAATCGTGGCGTGGCCGATGGTGGCGATGAGCTGCCTGCAACTGGCGCAGAAGATGTACCAGCGAACACTCGAAGAAATCATCGAGCAATACCATCTGCCGCGCCGGTTGGTGGTGAACGTCTTCAGGGACTTCGACCTTGGCAACATCATCAAAGCATGGTATAAAGCAGTGGACACCCTGGACTCCACACGCTACCAACTCGAGGAGACAGAAGACAAGAACATCGCCGTCGGCCTTGAGCAGCTGGTTGACTGTTGGAAGGACCCCGACACGCTGTACGACACCGTGATGAAGGTGATCCCCGACTACGATGAGATATTCCGCACCAAGGGCGAGATGAAGAAGGCGCTGCGCAACATCGCCGATGTGCGCGAGGCCACCAACGAACGCCTCGCCCAAACCTAACGTGAAACTATGGAAGAAACTACGAATAGCCTACCCACTATAAAGACCGGCGACGAGCTGGCCGAAGAAGAACAGCAGGCACGGCTGGCAGAAGTCAGACAATACCTGCTCGACGCCCGCGTCAACTACCCCGAGCCCTACTACATGTTGGAGTACAACGGCGTCCCATTCTCGACGATCGGCGGCATCCAGGCATTGAGCGGGCAAAAGAAGAACGGAAAGACGTTCGTGCTGGCGCAGCTCATGGCAGCCATCCTCGCCGACAACGGGCCACGGGCACAGGAATACCTGCCCGGGCTACGAGTGCCGGAGCGAACGGTGGATCACCTTGACCACATAAGGCGACCAGAGTTGACCGACGAGGAAAGGGAAAAGAACCCTTACAAGCCGACGGTGCTCTACGTGGACACGGAAATGGAGAAGTTGAACAGCGCCAAGGTGCTGCGCCGTGTACACTGGTTGTGCGACTGGCCGACAGACGAGCCCAACGACCGCTTCCACGTCCTGTGGCTGCGTGGCGTGACCGACGTGAAGGATGACGAAGGGAAGACAGCAGAAAGGGCCTACCGCAAGCGCTACCGCCTCATACAGATGGCGATTGAGATGCTACAACCCGACGCTGTGTTCATCGATGGCATCCGCGACATCATCGGTGACTTCAACGACAATGCCGAGAGCGCGGCTCTGGTTGGCGAACTCATGGCACTGGCAGAACAGCAGCACATCTGCATCTGGAACGTGCTGCACATGAACCCACGCCCAGGCAACGACGACGAGAGCAAAATGCGCGGCCACCTGGGCACGGAGTTGGGCAACAAGATCACCGACACGCTGGTATCAATCAAGAAGAAAGACGACAACGGCGTGAACTTCACGGTGAAGCAACAGGACGCACGCGGCAAGGACATGGAGGACTGGAAGTTCTACATCACCGACGCAGCTGGTGCGCTGGGCGTGCCTCGCATCTACCAGAACGCAGCAGCCACAACGGCTGGCCCTGTCTATGACGACGTGAACAACATCAAGGCATGGCTGAAGGAAGCCGACAACCGCTACGAGTGGCCGATGAGTCGAAAGGACGTTAAACGGAAAGTCTTTGGCGAAATCGGAGGGCAGAAGAATGACGGCAAGCAGCAGGCCGACCTCGAGGTCGCACTCAATTTGAACCTACTGAAAGAGTCGACCGTAAAGAGTGGCGGACACTACATGCTGGAGCCAGGCGACGACCTTCCATTTTGAGTTAAACCAACCCACTACCTAAACCTAAAGGTTTAGGGGTAGTTAAACCAAGGTTTCACTCATGATGGCGCGACCGCATGCACCATGCACCCAGCCCGCCAGGGATGGGCGGGCGGTGCAAGGGGCAAGCGTCCACACAGCCGCCACGCGCGTGCGTTATTGCTTTACAGAGATAGATTTTTTAGACTATGGCAACAATCGACGAACTTACGATCCAACGCATCAAGGACACCGCCGACATCGTGGACGTGGTGGGCGACTTCGTTGCACTGAAGAAAAGCGGCGCCCGCTACCTGGGCCTGTGCCCATTTCATGACGACAAACACCTGGGCAGCTTCGTGGTGTACCCACGGGGCAACGTCTTCAAGTGCTTCAGGTGCGACGCGAAGGGCGGCCCCATCGAGTTCCTGATGCAACACGAGAAACTGACCTTCCCAGACGCCATCCGATGGCTGGGAAAGAAATATAACATCGAGACAGACATGAACGACTTCAACTACACCCCACCACCACCCCGCCCGAAGCCTGCACCACTGCCCACGCTGACGCTTCCCATGACGATGGTGAGCAGCCGCGAGGGTGACCGCGAGCAGAACACCCTGGTGCGATGGCTACGCACCGGCATCGGCTGGGACGGCGTGCAGCGCAAGCGAATTGACCAAGTGCTGAACGACTACCACGTCGGCACCAACCGCCGCAACGGCATGACCATCTTCTGGCAGATCGACGAGCAGCAGCAGGTGCGCACCGGCAAGATGATGCTGTACCGACCAGACGGCCACCGCGACCGCTCGGCCACGTACAACTTCGACTGGGTGCACTCGGCACTGTTCCGCGACAAGCGGCTGCCACAGTTCGATGACACCAAGCAGGAGGCCAAGCCCACCCTGTTCGGACTGCACCTGCTCGACCGCTTCGGATCACACGCCACAGTGAACATCGTGGAGAGTGAGAAGACCGCCCTCATCATGGCCATCGCCTACGGCAACCACCAGCAGCAGGTGTGGATGGCATGCGGCGGGCTCGAGATGCTGAACCGCGAGCGCCTGGCGCCGATCATCAAGCAGAAGCGGCGCATCGTGCTCTACCCTGACCGCGACGGCATAGACCGCTGGCGTGCCAAGGCCGAGAACCTGCGCTACGACCGCCTGCACATCAACGCCGAGCCGGTGCTGAAGTGGTGGCGCGAGGGCGACGGCGAGAAGGCCGACGTGGCCGACGTGGTGATCCGCATCATCAACGAAGCCACACCGCCACACGTCCCCATACAGGACGACCCAGCCATCAAACGACTCATGGATAGGCTGGACCTAAAACCGATACAAGAAACATGATAGGAAACCAAAACAATGCGACCGACGGGACCGTCACGTTGAGCGTGAAGGTGCCCACATGGCTGGCCCGCCAGCTGAACATCATCGCCCAGACACGCGGCGGCGACCTGAACGCCAACCACCTGCTGGCGCTGTGCCTACAGTTCATCGTTGAGACGGCCAAGGCCAGCGGCCCCATGCCCGTAGAGATGCAGACGCTGCTGAACATGCTGAAGCTGGACGCAGCGTGGAACAACGCGTTCAACTTCGCCAACGTCAGCGCACAGATGGACGTGGCGCAGATCATCCTCGTGCTACAGCAACACGAGGGCGAGGGCGCGAAAGGACGGGCGAGGAAGGGCTTCGGCCTCGCCATGATCGACAAGCCCTTTATGGACGAGCAGGCCCGCATGACGCTATGCGTGGACGACATACTGGAGCGCGTGGCCGAGGTCAGCATGCCGGGGCTTTACCGACAGCTGCGCGACATCGGCCAGGCCATGAGTTGCGATTCGGTACGCGAGACACTGACCACCCTGTGCGACGCGCAGACCATCCTGAACCTCGAGGCCGACTTCCAGTCAGAGCTGCCACAAATGGGCGACCGCGCCGACAATGGCCGCGCCTATGCCTACGGGCAGCGCACCAAGCAGACCAAGCGGCGCACACCTGACACCATGCAGCAGCGCATCACCTTCACCGACGAAGACCG
>CAMPCG010000248.1 GCA_946644025.1 uncultured Prevotellaceae bacterium
TCCGGTCCGAGAATGTTCTGTGGCTGCGGGTTCTTAAGCTTGGCAACGAAGGTAGCGACGCCCGACTGCGTGGGATTCACGCTGTAGTAATCCGGCTTAAGGCTACCGTGCAAGGGGTGCCACGTGAGGCATTGTCCCTGATAGATCATACTGACTTCCGTAAGGATGCTGGCGCTGTTGTCAAGGTACACGGTGCTCGTCTCTGTCGTGCGGATGGTGTTTCCTCGCTGGGAGGTGGCATAGATGTTGTGGTAGGTGCCGTTGTACGCAGGGTTGAGGGTGATTTCGGTCTTCATATAACCAATGATGTTGGTGTTATACTCTGCCACCTTGGTAGTGCCGTCGTAGATGATGACATGGCTCATGGGCAGGAGATACCCTTCTACGGTGATGGTCGGTGTATCGGTGATTTCGCAGATGTCAAGGACCTCGTTCTCTACCTCTATGGTAGCAGCGCCGATGGGCTGCGTATATTGCTGACCGCCCAGGTTGTACTGCACCATAGCGGATACGGATTTCATTCCAGCCGTCGAAGCGTCCATGCAGAAGCGCACCTGCTCACCAGGCTGGCAGGGTACTATCAGTCGCTGGTTGGAGTACTGGTGGCTGCCGTCGCTCTGGGTCATCAGCAGGGAGTTGTCCACATATCCCGTACCCTCCGGGAAGGTGATGATGAGGCGCAGATTGCTGACGGAGGCGGCGTACTCGTCTTTAAATACCACTTTGGCCTTCAAGGTGGCGGAATTGACGCTGGCGATAGAGGGGTTGTTAGTAACGATGTAGCTCTCGCTGCTGGTGTGGCAGAGACGGTTGGTGTCCAGCGCCGGAACGCTGACGGTATATGCCGTGGTAGCGCCTGCCTCGAGTTGGACTGTAGCCTGTGCATAGTCTGTTCCTTCGCGAAGCTGTGTCTGTCCGAGGTCAGAAAGCGATGCCACCACGCCGAAGTACTGGCTCTCCTCCATCACTACTGCAGTATAGGTGCCGTCGGGCAAGTCCTTGACCGTGATGATGTTGCCGCTGGCGAAGAAACGTTTGACAAAATGCCCCTGGTCATCAAAGACAAAGGCGTTGACAGGCGCGGCAGTGGTTTCTCTCGTGCACGTAATACGCGCGTGTCCGCGTTCCTTAATTATAAAGTCTGCTGTGAAATCCCCATCCACGTTGGCAGCAGCCTCCACCTGTGCGTTCTCGAAACAGCCTGAACGACTGGAGGCACTGAGAATCACCACCTGACCTTCGTTCAGTCGTGTCTGTTCGAACTGCAGGTTAGGATAGAGCAGTACAAAGTCGGTCAGTTCTTCGCCCGTCTGCTTGTCCTTAATAGCGAGCTGCACATCGGCAATCTCCAACACGGCACGCTGGTTGGGCTCTGCGGGCTGAAGGGTGTAAGATATGGTTCCGAGAGAACCACGCAGGTCGCGTGAACCCAAATCCACCACACCGGTTGCGATGAGGTTGATGGTGATAAGATTGCCGGAAGCCTGCACTATGAATGAGGTTTCGGGCACAGGTTCATAGAGCGAGGTGAGTTCTGCAGGAAGGGTCACGTTGTAGGTGACGGTGGAACCTACGGGCTGTGCTTCCAGCAAGTTGCCTATAGCCAGTTGGTTACCAGAGGCATCACGCCAGAGGATGTTGCACTGGGAGGTAAAGTCCTGTCCGTCGGGCGTACGAACTGTGATGCTCACATTCTGCAACTCTTCGCCTCCGCCTCCAATGGGCTGGATATTCAGGTCTTTCCATCCCTCAGCAGCCTTGTAGGTAGCCACAGCCTCCTTGGGCACCAGCACCACGAGGTTTTCCTTCTTCATGCTGTGAAAGACTTTGGAGGTAATCGTCGGCGGAGTAGTGGCATAGATGGTAAGTTTCTCCAAGGAGGAGCTCATCAGAAACGCGTCGTCGTCAATCTCCATGACGCTGGCGGGCAGCACTACTTCCTGAAGGGTGGACATGTATGCAAAGGCCCAAGATGGAATCGATGTGAAACCGCCGCTCTGTCCGAGGTCGATGCGAACGACGTTGGAGTAGCCGGTGAAATAGAGGTCGCGCTCGCCCATTGGTGCAACAACGGTGAGGATTTTCACGGATTGTGCACCGTCTTCTTTCAGGAGGGCAAACTCGGCTTCGTTCAATGCCCCAGGCGTGAAGAGGTCGAAGTAGGCTTCGAGTGTGGAAGGATTAAAGAAGTTGGCGGCGGGGTCAAGGAGGCCGGAGGCCACTTCCACCTCCTCATACGGGGCTTCCAACCGACGTCCGCTGGCTTGGAAGGTCAATTGGCCGACATCGGTGGCCTGCACGAAGAAGGTCGCATTAGGTGCCAGGAAGATGCCTTGGCCGTCGGCGGTATTCATGCTGACATAACCTTCGTCGCTGTTCTTGAAGAAGTACACGTCCACATGTTCCTTGATGCCGCTGAGCTCGTAGTAGCAGGGGTAAGGATTACCCACGAGATTCCAGTCGGCATTGTGCGGCCGTTCTGCAGGGTATTTCTTCAGGGGAACCACCACGTCGCCTGTAGCAAAGACGTTCTGCTTGTTGGCGGTGGCAGCAGCAGGCAGGACGAGGAAGTAATCATCGGGGTCGGAGTAATCCTCGTCGTCCTCGCCGGTCTGCGGTTCGATAATCTGGAAGAGGTAACCCTCGAAGGCACGCAGCTGTTCGCCAGCTTTCACTTCTTCCCACGTTTCGCCGCACCTGACCTCGGCACGTTTCTGACCCGCATAACGACGAATGGAAAACTTGCCTCGGGCACAGCGGATATCATTGACATTCACGTCAAAGGGGACACTGAAGAACGTCCAGTATTCGCCATCCACACCTTTCAGCTTCACTTCGACGGACTCGGCTTCTGCATCGGTACGTTGGTTGACGAAGGAGGCGATGGCAAACACTTCCTTGGATTGAGAGAAGTCCTCGCTGTTGAAGTTAGTCTGGGAGGTATGGTAATCCACTGGCAAGGTCATCTTGCCAACCTTCCACTTGGGCGATGCAGGGGCATCGAGGTTCAGGGCGCCCATGGCATAGGAAACACCCATTGTCTCCATATCCAAGACTTCTCCCATTTTGAAACTGATATCGGCGCCTTGGTAGGCAGTGATGTCCGTCAAGGTCGTGGGACGATTCAGCAACAGGGAAGGAAACAAGAAGTCCATGCCCTGAATGGTAACGCCAGCGTAGGGTTCTTTCTTCCTGAAGAAATCCACAAGGCTCTTGTGTACGTGCAGAGTGACACCCGAGGTCTCATCGGAGAACAGCGAACCGTCGTAGTCGGCCGTGTAGCAATACACATCCTTCAGAGCGGTACAACCTTGAAAGACCTCTTGTCCTACAGTTGAGAGTGTAGAAGGCAAGGTGATGGTCTTCAGGGCGGTGCAGCCGCTGAATGCGGCTCCGTTCAGGATTTCCACGGCGGGCATCGTTATCTCTGTCAGTGCTGGACAAAACATACAAGCAGCGATGTCGATTTCTGTGGTGCTCTCGCCCAATACAATCTTGCGCAACTTCAGCAGATACATGCAGCCTTGAAGCTTTTCGACCTGTGCATCGCTTAGATCCAATTCTTCGAGGTTCGTCATCTGGCCGAGCAGTCCGAGGTCGTCGTATTCCGACAGCGGGCCGTGAACAGTCAGCCGGATGATGCTCTCCAAATCACTGGTTTTCTTGACGAGGGCTTCTTCGAGCATTCCTTGCCGGGTCACGGTGACATCAATATCAAACGCAAAAGCTCCTGCCGTGGCACACAGCAGGAGCACTATGGTAAATAGTCTCTTCATCATAGCGGTAAGAGGTTCGTTCTTTTGTGCTTACTTTTTTACGAATACGACGCGGCGGTTCTTGGCGCGTCCTTCCTCGGTGCCGTTGTCTGCCACGGGTTCGTGTGAACCTTTACCGACGGCCTTCAGGTTGAAACCATCCACTCCCAGTCCTTCCAGCGCCTTGACGATGGCCTCGGCGCGCTGCTGCGACAGCGGGTCGTTGATTTTGTCGGAGCCCTGGTTGTCGGTGTGTCCCTGCACCTCAAAGCGGGCGGTGGGGTTCTTCTTCATGTAGTCTGCCACCCGCATGATTTCAATCATGGATTCCTGCTTCAGCGTGGCCTTGCCGGTGTCGAATAGGATGTTGTTGGTGACGAACTTACCCGTCTCGGCGATAGCTTTCTCCACGGCAGAGAGGTCCTGGGCGTTGCGGTCGTAGAGCTCCACTGCACCCTTCGCCAGCACCACGTTGCGGATGAAGGTCAGGTTGGTGTAATCGAAAGGCACCTGGAAGGCGAACCACGTTGGCTGCTGCACACGCGGCAGGTTCACCACGCGCTTGCCGTCGAAATAGACCTTCAGCGCACGCTTGTTGAACGACAGGGCCACATGGTGCCAGCCCTGGCTGAACTGATGGGTGAAACCCACATCACGCGTTTCGTCGCTGCCGCTGCCGCTGTTGTACAGACAATGCTGGTCTGACGTGTCGCAGACGCCGTGTACCAGCACGAAAGCGACCCGGCTGCCGTTTTCACCGCAAAACGACGAGCGGTCGGCGTCGTTGGCCAGGCAGAGCTTGATGTCGTTGAGGCCTACGTCATCTTTCGCTTTCCAGTAGTAGAAGTCATATTCGATGGTGAACTCCTCCGGCAGGTAGGCTCCTTCCTGCTTCAGCAGCGGGGTGATGACGCCGTTATTGGTCACCTCGATAGCCTTCTGTCCGCCTATCGTCTTCACCTCGGCCCCGCCGTCCAGCAGGTCCCATTTCGACGGGAACTCACCCACGGTCTCGCCCGTGACGTCGTCCGTGAACATCACCACGCTGCCGCGCTTGAAGTCGCTGCTGGTGGCGGTCTGCGGATCTGCCTCGCCAGCAGCGGCCTCGGCGGCAG
>CAMPCG010000249.1 GCA_946644025.1 uncultured Prevotellaceae bacterium
TGGCGTCGGAGACGGGGGCCGAGGCCATGACGTCGATGACGGCGGCGATGTCGGCCACGTCGACGGTGCCGTCGCGGTTGACGTCGGGGCCGAAGGTCAGCCCTTCGGGCGTGTCGGTCAGCCGGAAGCGGTCTATGCTGGTGGCGTCGTAGCTGACGGTGCGTGCCGCGCTGCTGACGGTGAACACTCCGTCCTTGATGGTAATCTTAGGAAGGTCGTCGGCGGGAAACCCCTGTATAGCGGGGGCTTGGCGGTCTGCTGCTCCGTCGCGCAGACTGACCAGGAGCCAGTAATCGGGGCCCGCCGCTGACGCGCCGGGAATAGTGGCCGCAGGTGTACCGGGGACGGTGGCCGCTGATGTGGCGGGAGTGGTGGCCGCTGATGTGGCGGGAATGGTGGCCGCTGACGCGGTGGGGACGGTTGCCGTGGCAAGGGCGAGGGTCAGCGCGGCGGTCAGGCTATGGAAATGTTTCATAGGCGGTGTCTCCTCTTTTTGCTCAGTTTATAACTTGCCGTTCAGCGCGGTGATGCCCTTCATGGCCTGTTCGTAGACTTTGTTCATGTTGCCCTTGGGGTCGCCGGGAGCGTAGCGCTCAAACTCGCACTCGTCGATGGCCTCTATGAAGGGCTTGATGGTGTCGGCGTCGACGCCCCGTGCGGTGAGGCGGTCGGTGATGTTCTCGCGCGAGAGCTGCTCCACGGGTATGTTCAGCTTGTCGCCCACATATCCCCAGAGGGCGCGCAGGGTCTCGTCGTAGAACTCGCCGGGCTTGTTCTCGGCCATGAGCTTGGCGGCTTTCTTCAGTCGCTTGGTGGCCACCTTGCCGGCCCGCTTGGAGGCGTGGCCCACCACGTCGGCGTTCTCGATGGCCCGCTTGCGGAAAATGACGATGAGCGAGATGAAGGCTGCGAACATCACGGCGAGCACCACCCAGTAGGTCGTGGAGGCGAAGAACGATTCGCCCTGCTTCTTCAGGCTGTCGCCGGCCAGGTGTATGTGGCGTATGTCGTTGGCCAGTAGCTGTATGTCCTCCTGCTCGGTGTAGTCGATAACGCGGCTGTCGCCTCCCTCGCCCTTGGCCACGTCGAGGTGGAAGGCTTCCGAGGTCAGCGTGACGTATCGTTTCTGCTGCGTGTCGTAGTAGACGAACTCCACGGGCGGCACGTCGAACTTTCCCTGATGGCGCGGCACGGCCAGGTATTCGTAGACGATGGAGCCGTCTATGCCGTTGGTCGTCAGGCGGGTCTTGTCGGTGGTCTTCGCGTCGTAGGTGTCGAAGTCCTTGGGGAACTTCACCGTGGGTGCCTTGATGAGCTTCAGGTTTCCCGTTCCGCTGACGGTCACGCGCAGCGTCAGCGGGTCGTTGGCCTTCAGCTGTGTGTGGTCCACCTCGGCCTTCATCTGGAAGTGGCCCACGCCGCCCGAGAATCCGTCGGGGCGCGAGGGCAGCGGGTCTACCTCAATCTTCACGCCCGGAGCCTGTATCTGCTTCTTCACCTCGACGTAGCCTGAGCCGCCGTTGAAGAACGCCTCGAAGGGGTCTACGTAGCGGTTCTGCTGCACAACCACGCCGTTGAACGTCAGCGGCGGCACCTCGAGCGTGCCCGTCATTTGGGGGAACATGACGTACTGGCTCCACGTCACCGTCTTGTAGTTGCGGCCGTTGTACTGCTCTATCTTGAAGCTTTTCTCCTGGGGCAGGGGAATCTCCTGGGTGTGGAATCCCTTCAGGTCGGGCATCTTGCCTTCAAGCTGGGTGAGGCTTACGAGGGTGTAAACCTTATAGGTGAGGAGCACGGGCTCCTGCTCTACGACGCGCCGCTTCGATGCCGATACCTTGATGAAGAGGTCGCTGCCCGATATGGGCGTTCCCTGCGGGCGTGTCTCGGGCTGCTGGCTGTTGCGGCCCCGGCTGTTGCCCTGCTGTTGCTGGGCCGTGCCGCTCACTTCAATCTTCAGGGCGTTGCTCTTTACCTGCGCGCCGCCCACCATGATGTAGGCTGAGGGAATGGTGAACGTGCCGTTCTTCAGCGCACTGAGGATATAGGTGTAGGTGATGGACGACGACTGTGTGGTCTTGCCGTTGACCATCGAGAAGCTCGACTGCGTGCTGGTGCTCGGTCCCATGAGTACCTCGAAGGCATCGGTGGGAATCTGGCCCACGTGGAATCCCGACACGTCCTGGCTGTTCACCGTGTAGGTGAGCCGGAACTGCTGGCCCACGGCCACCTGGCCGGGAGCCCTGGCGGTGAGTGTCTGGGCCGTGGCAATGACGGTGGAAAGGAAGAAAAAGACTAAAAACGCGCTGAATGACCTTGCATTGATTTTCATCGTTTCTGCTTTGTTTTTATTGCGCGGCAAAAGTAGTAAGAATAATTGATATGGCCAAACATTTACGCAAAGTTTAACTAAGGGACCACGCCAAAGCTGCGGCGTACAAAGGGGAATTTGGCACGGCGTGGTTCCGAAAATGGCAATTCCCTTGGCCGTATCACAATTATTTCATACCTTTGCAGCGTCTAAGCGGGGAGACCCCGTTTTTATAACTTTTTTACTATGGGAATAATCATAGGAATAGACGTGGGCATATCGACCACGAAGATTGTGGGGCTGCGCGACGGCAAGCCTTCGGCCCCGCTGCGTATCAAGGCCAACGACCCTGTGACGTCGCTCTACGGGGCCTTTGGCAAGTATCTGCACGACAACAATGTGCCTATCGGCGATGTAGACCACGTGATGCTCACCGGTGTGGGTGCGGCCTACGTGAAGAACGACGTCTACGGTGTGGCCACTACGCGCTGCGACGAGTTCGTGGCCGACGCGCTGGGTGCCCGCTATGAGTCGCACATCGACCAGGCCATCGTCGTCTCGATGGGCACGGGCACGTCGTTCGTGATGTGTCACGGCGACGACATTCGCCACATCGGCGGCATCGGCATCGGCGGAGGAACGCTCCAGGGACTCTCGCGTATCATGCTCAACACCGACGACATCAAGCAAATCTCGGCACTGGCCATGCAGGGCGACATCAGCCATGTGAACCTGCTCATCGGCGACATCTCGGCGCAGCCGCTGCCGGGGCTGCCCATGGAGGCCACGGCCAGCATCTTCGCCCGTGCGCAGAACGATGCGTCGAAGGAGGACATCGCCTGTGGCATCATTGCCATGGTGCTGCAGAGCATAGGGTCGGCCGCCGTGCTGGCTGCCCAGGGCACCGACTGCCGCGACATGGTGCTCATCGGGAGCCTCTCGCTGCTGCCGCAGTGCAAGGAGATATTCCCCGCGCTGGAGAAGCTCTACAACGTGCGCTTCCACATTCCGAAGTACTCGGAGTACTGCACGGCCATCGGGGCGGCGCTGGCGTTTGAAAAGTTTAAACATTAAAAGGCGGAATGACGTTCCGTGACTTCTGGCAGCCCTTGGCTGGGCTGTATGACGACGGCGAGGCCCGCGCCGTGGCCCGGCTGGTGATGGAGCAGCGCTTCGGCCTGTCTATGACCGACATGGCCTGCGGTGCGGTGGAGCAGATTGACGAGTCCCTGCTGGTCGGCATCCGGCGGCGGCTGCTCACGGGCGAGCCGGTGCAGTACGTGCTGGGCGAGGCTGTGTTCTGCGGGCGCACGTTTCACGTCGCTCCGGGCGTGCTCATCCCCAGACCCGAGACCGAGGCCCTTTGCCGCCTGGCTGTCAAGTCGTTTATGTCGCGGCCCCATCGCAACAGTCGCGGCAGTATCCTCGACATCGGCACGGGCAGCGGCTGCATCGCCTGTACGCTGGCCCTGGAGACGGGGGCCGAGGTCGTGGCGTGGGACATCTCCGACCGCGCCATCGACATTGCCCGCGCCAACGCCTCAGCCCTGTGCGCAAAGGTCACGGTAGAGCGGCAGGACGCGCTGTGTGCGCCCTGCGATGACAGCCTGTGGGACCTCATAGTGAGCAATCCACCCTACGTTTGTGAACATGAAAAAAAGGCCATGCACCCGAATGTGCTTGGCCATGAACCTGAGGAGGCGCTGTTCGTGCCCGACGACGACCCGCTGCGCTTCTACCGCGCCATCGCCCGCTATGCCGCCCGAGCGCTGAAGCCCGGAGGGACGCTGCTGCTCGAGATTAACCCGCTCTATGCCGACGCGCTACACGCCCTGCTAACGGAAACGGGGGGTGACAGAGTGGAAATCGTAGACGACGATTTCGGCAAGAAGCGCTATGCCGTAGCGTCATATAAACGGCGGGCCAGATTGTAGTTGTAGTAGTTCTTATCGCCGGTGACGTCGCGTATCATCTTCAGGAACGGCGGGAACTTCACCGGCTCGTTCTCGGTGATGCCCTTCGTCTCGAGGATGGTCAGTCCGGCTAGCTGGTCCTGGTAGTCGTCAATCTCGAAGTACTGTCCTTGCCAGATGAAGCTGTGGCGCATCTTGTGGATGGTGTTGCGCGCGGGGTCGGCCAGTGGCAGCATCATCTCGTAGAGGTTCTGGTTGAGCTGTCGCTCGGTGACCAGCTCCTGGTTTGAGCCTACGAACTTCTTGGTCGTGTGTACGTAGACGTTCTTCTTTCCCCACGAGCGTTTGCGCAGCCGCTCTTCGGCATCGGGGTAGCCCTTGAGGTAGGTCTGAGTAATCTCGCTGACGGTAGCGTCGTCGGGCAGTGCGCCGATGACCTCTACCACATACTTGCGCTCCTCCTCGATGGGCTGGGGCAGGGAGAGCACCTGGCTGATTTCCTTGATGACCCGGCGCATCTTTGCCTCGAAGTCGTCGTGGTTGTTGATGACGCGCATGTGGGGATGGCCTGTCCATGCTTTAATCACCTTCTTGTCGAGCATACGGGCGATGCGCAGCCCCTCCTCG
>CAMPCG010000250.1 GCA_946644025.1 uncultured Prevotellaceae bacterium
GCGAGAGCACTTCGGCGGTGTTCTTGGGCAGGGGGTTGAGGTACTTGAACTGTGCCAGTGCCACCTTGTGGCCCTGCCGGCGCAGCTCGTCCATGGCGGCGTGCAGGTGGCCGTAGGTGGAGCCGAAGCCCACGATGAGCAGTTCGGCGTCGGCGGCGTCGCCCTCCACCTGCAGGTCGGGCACCTCTATGTTCTGTATCTTCTGCTGGCGCAGCCGCGTCATCAGGTCGTGGTTCTCGGGGTTTGTCGAGATGGCTCCTGTCTCCGAGTCCTTCTCCAGTCCGCCGAGAATGTGGGTGAATCCCTCTCGTCCCGGCACGGCCCAGTAGCGCGAGCCGTTCTCGGTGCGCATGTAGGGTGTCCATTTTCCGCGCAGCTCCTCGGGCACGTAGGGCGGACAGATGGGGTCAAGCTTTGCGATGTCGGGCAGGCGGAAGGCCCCCGAGCCGTTGGCTATGAAGGCGTCGGTGAGCAGCACGACGGGCGTCATGTGCTCCAGTGCTATCTTGCAGGCATGGTAGGCGGCGTCGAAGCAGTCGGTGGGGCTCAGTGCGGCCATCACGGGCATGGGGCTCTCGCCGTTGCGGCCGAAGAGCACCTGCAGCAGGTCGGTCTGCTCGCTCTTCGTGGGCAGTCCCGTGGCAGGTCCGCCGCGCTGCACGTCGAGCACCACGAGTGGCAGCTCCATGATGACGGCCAGGTTCATGGTTTCGCTCTTCAGGCAGATGCCGGGGCCGCTGGTGCTCGTCACGCCGAGGGCTCCGGCGAAGGCTGCGCCCAGGGCCGAGGCGGCACCGCTGATTTCGTCCTCACACTGCACGGTGATGACGCCCAGCGACTTGTGCTTCGACAGCTCGTGGAGCACGTCGGTGGCCGGCGTGATGGGGTAGGAGCCCAGGTAGAGCTTCAGCCCGGCCTTCTCGGCGGCGGCAATGAAGCCGTAGGCCGTGGCCTTGTTGCCGGTAATGTCCATGTAGCGTCCCGGCTCCTTGTGCTTGGACTCTATGCGGTAGACGTTGACCGTGCCCGAGTGGGTGTTGTGGCCGTAGTCCCATCCGGCCTGCACCACGCGCATGTTGTTCTCGGCGACGGCGGGTTTCTTAGCAAATTTCTCGTGAAGGAAGTTCGACACCAGCTGCAGGTCGCGGTCGAAGAGCCAGCAGACGAGACCCACGGCAAACATATTGCGGCTCTTGAGCATGGCCTTGTTGTCCAGTCCCGAGTCCTTGAGACACTCCTTGACCATCGTGGTCAGCGGGCACTGGATGACGCGGTCGGGGTCTATGCCCATCTCGCCCAGGTAGTCGTCGGTCTTGAACTGCGCCTTCTCCAGGTCCTTGGGTCCGAAGCTGTCGGTGTCGATGATGATGGTAGCGCCGGGCTTGGCATAGCGGTACTGCGTCTTCAGCGCGGCGGCGTTCATGGCCACAAGCACGTCGCACTGGTCGCCGGGCGTGTAGACCTTGCCCGAGCCTATGTGTACCTGAAACCCGCTCACACCCGTCAGCGACCCTTGCGGGGCGCGTATGTCGGCGGGATAGTCGGGGAAGGTCGAGATGCCGTTACCCACGGTGGCGCTCACCGTGGAAAAAATGTTTCCGGCGAGCTGCATACCGTCGCCGGAGTCTCCGGAAAACCGGACAACTACTTGTTCCAGTTCTTTTACTTCCATTTCGTCTGTGTATTTATTATTATTGTGAAACGTTTTGCGCTGCAAAGGTCGTAAATTTTATACAGACTACAAAACTTTCTTGGGAAAATATGCAGAAACGGGGCAAAAAAACAACATAAATGAATATTATTGCGAATTGTTGCCCCGCTGAGGCTTGCGCTGATTGGCTGTTACTGCATTTCCAAATTCTTAAGCTCCACGCCGTCGGCCTCTACCATAAGCTGGTAGGTGCCGGCGTTTATCTGGGTGCCGGTGGTGGTGCTGAGCATCTTCCACTTGTCGGGCGTCGTGGGGAAGGTCAGCTCGCGGTCCACGAGCGTGGCGCCCTTGCTGTCGGTAAGGGTGAGGCGGCCTCTCACGGCTGCGCCCGTGGTGTTTTTGTAGCGGAAGCGCAGGGCGTACTCCTGGCCCAGTCCGGGAGTGACGGTGAACGTCGCGCCGTTGACTGTTGGCTCGTAGACGGTGGCTGGGCGCGGGTCGGCATCCTGCGGCAGCTCCGTGTCGGGGAGCTTGGCAATGGTGTCGGCATCGAGGGCAAGCCAGCCCCCATCGACCCCATTAACCCCATTAAGCCCATCACCACCATCAACCCCATCCCCGCCATCACGCTCCGCCACGGCGATGGCCGCGATGACGGCCTGGCCGGCCTTCACCTCGGGGAAGGAGATGCGCAGACGGCCGTCCTTGGCCGGGGCGTAGACCACGCGCTTCACGGCTCCGCAGTAGCCACCCTCGGCCCAGAGGTCGAGGTCGTCGGCGACGAGGCTGTCGCCCACGGCCACGTCGAAGAGGCGCAGTCCTTCGTAGTCGGCATCTTCGCGCCGGTCGTCCTTCCCGTGCCACGGCTCGACAAAGTAAAGCTCCACGCGATACTCTCGGCCGGCAGTTTCCCTGCCGACGGGCAAGTCGTACCACAGCCGGTGGCGGCCGAAACGGAACCGCTGGAACAGCGCGTCGCTCCCGGTGCCGCGAATGTCGGCGTTGATGTGTCGCTGGCTGGCCAGGAAGGGATGCGTGCCCTCGAAGTCCTGTCCCCAGGAGTGGCTCAGCACGCTGTCGTCGGCCTGCCACCGCTGTCCGTACTCGTCGGTATAGGCGTCGCCGCCGCAGTTGATGCGGTAGAGGTACCGGTAGCCGGGTGCGCCCTTGACGAGCTCGCGCTGGCGGTCGGCGGCGGTGGGGCTTGCGGCGTCGCTACCGCCGGGGGCGTTTCGCCGACGGTACATGTCGTAAGCCAGCGTCGGCTCTTCCCAGATGGTGAGCAGCCCCTTGTAGTTCACGGGGCCCACCTTGTCTATGCGGCGCAGCCCACCGTCGGGCTGCCGTCGCCCGGGGTTGTCGTGCGAGGTGAGCAGCCACTGGAAATGCCCGCATACACCGCTTCCGTCGGCAAAAGCCTTGCGGGCCAGACTGTCCTTCAGGGCAAGCAGGGCAGTGAAGCGCTCTTCGCTGTACTTCGCCTCGCCGTGGAGGTCGAGCGTGCGCCAGGCACCATATTCGCCGTTGAGCAGCTGGTCGGGGCGGGAGAGTTCCGCGTCATAGCGCTCGGGGTCTCCGCCGTAGGTGCCGCTCCAGTTTTGGACGACGTTCCAGTCGGTGCCCTCGCCGCCGTTGCAGGTGGTGATGAGCCGCTGCCCGGCCGTGGGGTCGAGGCTGCGGATGATGTCGCAGCACTCCTGGGCGAAGTCGCGCGGCAGCACACTCTCGTTCTGCAGTCCCCAGAGGATGACGGAGGGCGAGTTGCGGCGCTCCTTGACCCAGCGGGTGAGCAGCCGCTTGAAGTTCTCGCGGAACTGCGGCGTGTCGTACCAGATATGGGCCGAGAACTGGCTCCAGAAGAGCAGCCCCTGCTCGTCGCAGTGCTGCACGTAGCGCAGGTTGTGGGGCTGGTGGGCCTCGCGCAGGGCGTTGAAACCGGCGTTGCGCACCATCTTGATGCGGGCCGCCACCTGCTCGGCGCTGAAGGCATGGCTGCCTCCCAAGAGGTGCTCGTACTCGCAAGTCCCTTCGATGAACACTGCCTCGCCATTAAGGCGGAAACGGGAGTCTATAGAGTCTCTAGAAAGACTAGACTCTCTAGAAGGACTAGATTTTCTAGAAAGACTAGACTCTCTAGAAAGACTAGATTCTCTAGAAAGACTAGATTCTGTAGAAGGGCTTGGCCAGCTAAGGCTCCTTATGCCAAAAGGCGTCCTTACATCGTCGGTAGTGACGAGTGCCGGCTCTCCGCCGCTGTTGCTCTCTGGGCGTTTCAGCATCGAGGTGAGGGTGTAGAGATAGGGGTCGTCGGGACTCCAGCGGTGGGCCTTGCCGATGGGCGACTGCTGGCGTACGACGCGCGTCTCGCCGGCCTCTATCCGCAGCCCCTCCGACAGCCGGAAGGCCGTCTTGCCGCTCTTCTCGGCCAGCTTGTTCACCAGCTCCACGTAGCGCGGGTCGCTGCCATAGTTCTTTATCTCGGTCTCGATGAAGACGGTGTCGCACGCCGCGTTGGCCCAGACGTGAACGCCGAAGGGCTCGATGCGCACCACGTCGGTCTCGACGAGCGTCACGGGGCGGAAGATGCCGAAGGGCTGGCTGCCCTCGCTGAAGCCATACTCCGACGAGCAGCCGCCGCATACCCACGGACTCTCGGTCTGCATGGCGGGGTGGTCCACCACCACCTGCAGCGTGTTCTCGCCGTTGCGCAGGGCTTCGCTCACGTCGAGTGTCCAGACGGTGCGGCCCACCAGCTCGCGGGGATATTCCCTGCCGTTGAGCGTGACGGTGGCGTAGGTGCCAACACCCTCAAACTGCAGGAAGTAGCGCTTGCCGTCGCGCTTCTCGGTGTTGAAGGTGCGGCTGTAGATGGCCGAGCCGTGCAGGTTGCCGTGGCGCAGCTGGCGGTAGCCGTAGTAGTCGTCGAAGTTGTGGGGAAGGTCAATCTGTGCCGCAACACTGTCGCCGCACAGGCGCCCCGTCCAGCCGTCGTTGAGCCCCTGCTCGCGCCGGCGGCCCGTAGGCTCCGGCTTGGGGAAGCGTACGCCGCTGCGGCCCAGGGGTACGCTCGTGGCAACGGCGATGCCCCGCTGCTGGGCGTTGTTCACGGCGCAGTAGAAGTGGTAGACCACGCCGTCGTGCTTCACCACGTAGCTCTTGTGGGCAAACAGCTCGTCGTAGG
>CAMPCG010000251.1 GCA_946644025.1 uncultured Prevotellaceae bacterium
CCACTCACCCCCAAAAACTCACCCCTCCCCACTCACCACTCACCCCCAAAAACTCACCCCTCACCACTCACCCCCAAAGACTCACCCCCAAAGACTCACCCCCCCCAAGCCCTCCCCAAAAAATATGGACAACAGGGCTGCGGCAGATTGCTGTAGCGAGCGTAAATGTTACATGTTACATTTTCGCTTTTACACAGAAAATAGGAGGATTCGCATGTTACGCTTGCGAATACCCCCTTTGTAGACCTACCCTTTATACACATCTTGCAGCCGTTACCAAGATGTGTATAAAGACTTTTTTGCACCTTTTGTGCCAAAATGTGCAGTTTTTTGGTTAAAAGAATTTAATTTCTGCACATTTTTTCTTTCTGTGTGCGATAACAAGTGTACCTTTGCAGGCGTTTTGAATAAAATTATTGTTTTTTTTAGAAAAATGAGTTCAAAAGTACTGACGGCCCTTGTCTTTATGGCAACGGCAACGCTGGAGGCCACAGCCGGTGGCATCCTGACCAACACAAACCAAAGTATTGATTTTCTTCGCAATCCCGCCCGCGACGCCGCCATCGGCCTGGACGGAGTGTACAGCAACCCCGCCGGCGTGGCGTTCATGCCGCAGGGTTTCCACCTGGGCCTGAACTGGCAGTATGCCCGCCAGACGCGCACCATCACCTCTACCGACCCGCTCTTCACGCTGGGCAGGAAAAACAACGGCCGCGACACGAAGGTCTTTGAGGGCACGGCCGAGGCCCCCATCATTCCCTCCATACAGGCAGCCTGGAACAAGGGCAACTGGAGCTGGCAGTTCAACTTCTCTGTGCCCGGCGGCGGCGGCAAGTGCGAGTATGGCGACGGCCTGGGCTCCTTCGAGCGCGCCGTGGGTAACATCGGCGCCAGCTTCATGCAGATAGACAATATGGCCAGCCGCCTGAACGCTGCCGCCCCGCTGCTCTACGGCAAGCTGGGCATGGCCGCACCGGCCGACATCATGGTGAACGGCGTGACGGGCTACAACATGAACAGCTTCATGGAGGGCCGGCAGTATTACTTCGGCATGCAGCTGGGCACGGCCTACAAGGTGAACGAGCAGCTGTCGGTCTATGGCGGCCTGCGCCTGCTCTACGGCGACGCCACCTACAAGGCCCGCATCAGCAACATACAGGTGACGACGGCCAACGGCGACCACAACTTTGCCGACTACCTGCTGCGTGTGGCTCAGCAGAAGCAGGATCTGGCCGGGCGCGCTCAGGAGATGGCGACGCTCATCAATGGCATTCCCGCCGCTGCAATGGCCGCCATGAGTGAGACCGACCGCGCCGCCCTCACACAGATGAAGGCCGAGCTGCAGCAGGGCATGGCCGCGCTCTCAGACCCCGAGACGCAGAAGATGGCCGCCGAGCTGCCCAAATACTCGCAGGGCGTGAACCTGCTGGCCAACCAGACGGGACTGGGCATAGCCCCCGTCATAGGCATTGACTACAAGCTGAACGAGCACTTCAACTTCGCCGCCAAGTATGAGTTTAAGACGCAGATGAGGATGAAGAACGAGTCGACCGTCTTCGAGGCCGGGCTGATAGAGGCCGTCAACAAGTTCGTGGACGAGGAGAAGGTGAACGAGGACATGCCCGCACTGCTCACCGTGGGCGCTCAGTGGAGCCCCGTCAGCGCCGTGAGAATAAACGCCGGCGGCCACTACTACTTCGACAAGCAGGCACGCTGGTACGGCAATGCCCAGGACAAGCTCGACCACAACACCTACGAGATTCTGGCCGGTGCAGAGTGGGACATCAACGACCGGCTGACCATCTCGGCGGGCGGACAGATTACACGCTACGGACTGACCGACGAGTACATGAACGACATCTCGTTCGTCGTCAACTCCTACAGCATCGGCTTCGGCGCCAACTACAGGGTGAGCGAGAAGGTGAAGCTGAAGGCCGCCTTCTTCCAGACTGAGTATGGCGACTACGAGCGCACCACACCCACCAAGGACTCCTTCACCCGCACCAACCGAGTGCTGGGACTGGGCTGCGACATAGACATTTAGCCCCTCCTTCAAATGTTTGGAGTTAAGGGGGAGTGAAAGGGGAGTGAAAGGGGAGTGAAAGGGACGTTAGTTCTATCGCTGCCATCAAGGCAGAAAGTAACGTCCCTTTCACTCCCCTTTCACTCCTCTTTCACTCCCCCTTCACTCCCCAAAAAACTCCTCCCCTGAAAGAAATACGTGCTTTATCACGGGTGAGGTGTAGGCGTAGGGGAGGTAGTCGAGGCTGGGGATAGGCTCGGTGATGAAAAAATTGGCTACCTTACCGCGGGCGATGGAGCCGTAGTCGTGGCTGAGGGCCATGGCACAGGCGGAATTAAGCGTGGCGGCATGGATGGCCTCAATGGGCAGCAGCCGCTGTTTGATGCAAGCCAGGGAGACGACGAACTTCATGTCGCCCGACGGTGTGGAGCCGGGGTTGTAGTCGCTGGCCAAGGCAAGGGGCAGACCGCTGTCTATCATCTTCCGTGCGGGGGCAAAGGGCATGTTGAGGAAGAAGGAAGTGCCAGGCAGAGCAGTAGGGATGGTGAGGGGAAAGGCACAGGCCCCCTTTAGCATAGCGATGTCCCTGTCGGTCATGCTCTCCAGATGGTCCACGCTGAGGGCGCCACAGCCGACGGCCACCTCCACGCCTCCGGAGTCGGCCAGTTCTTGCCCGTGGATTTTCCCGCGCAGACCGTACTTCATTCCGGCTTCAAGGATGCGGCGCGTCTCGGCAGGGGTGAAGAAGCCCTCGTCGCAGAACACGTCGATGAAGTCGGCAAGCTGCTGCCGGCCTACCTCGGGTATCATCTCATTGACGACGAGGTCTACATACTGCTCCTGCGAGTAGCCGCGCCCCACGGCATGGGCACCGAGGAAGGTGCTGACCACACGCAGCTGGGAGCTCTCCTTGATGCGACGAACGACGCGCAGCATCTTCAGCTCGTCGGCCGTGTTCAGGCCGTAGCCGCTCTTTATCTCGACGGCTCCGGTGCCTTTGCGCGCTATCTCTTCCACCCGCTGCATGGCCTGGCGGAACAATTCGTCCTCGCTCATCGCGTGCAGACGGTCGGCACTGTTCAGTATGCCTCCGCCGCGACGGGCTATCTCGGCATAGCTCAGACCCTGAATCTTGTCGACAAACTCGCCCTCGCGGCTCCCGGCATAGACCAGGTGGGTATGGCTGTCGCAGAACGAGGGGAGCACAGCGCCGCCCTGGGCATCGAAAGCAAAGGAAGTCGAGGCCCACGAAGCCCAGGCCCCCGAAGCCCCCCCTTCGCCCCCCGAGGGGGGCACGATACCATCTCCCCGCAAAACTATAGTGCCCCCCTCGGGGGGCGAAAGGGGGGCCTCGGGGGCCTCCCCCCACTCCTTGAACCGTCCGTCCTCTATGATCAGCCAGGCGTTGTGCAGTATTTCTGCCTCGCCCATCTCATGCCCGGCGAGGAACGGCTTGCGGCGGTTGTCTACCAGCAGTAGACCTATATTATATATGAACAACTGTTTCATAGTATCATACAGCAAACGTTGATATACATAACGATTACGACTATTAAAACCTAACCTACATTATTCATATACACCGGGCTTAGAACGCTTTGCGTCTTACAAAAACCAGCAAAAGCCAATAAGACAAGATAAAACAGGCTCTCGTAAAAAAATGTTTTTCCTTTGTTTTTGTTGTTTTTATCTGTTTTTGTATGACCGCCTTGCGGTTTATCCTACCGGCGCAGGAACTGTATGGCCTTCTCGATGTAGGGGTACATCAGCTCGTCGTTGAGTATGAAGGGCACCTGCTTGCGGAATGCCTCGTGGATGGCACAAATCTTAGGCGACGACTTCAGGGGCAGGCGGAAGTCGAGGGCCTGGGCGGCGTTGAAGAGCTCGATGGCCAGCACGCGCTCCGTGTTGTGGACCACGCGGTAGAGCTTGATGGCGGCGTTGGCACCCATCGAGACGTGGTCTTCCTGGTCCTGACACGAGGGGATGCTGTCCACGCTCGACGGCATGGCCAGCGACTTGTTGAGCGAGACGACCGAGGCCGCCGTGTACTGCGTAATCATGAACCCGCTGTTCACGCCCGGGTTAGCCACGAGGAAGTTGGGTAGTCCGCGAGTGCCGGAGACGAGCCGGTAGATGCGGCGCTCAGAGATATTGGCCAGCTCACTCATGGCGATGGAGAGGAAGTCGATGGGCAGGGCGATGGGCTCGCCGTGGAAGTTGCCGGCAGAGATGATGAGGTCGTCGTCGGGACAGATGGTGGGGTTGTCGGTGGCCGAGTTGATTTCTATCTCTATCACCGACTTCACATAGCGTATGGTGTCCTTCACCGCTCCGTGTACCTGGGGCACACAGCGGAAGGAATAGGGGTCCTGCACGTGAGCCTTGATGTTGCTGATGAGCTGGCTGCCCTCGAGCATCTCACGCATACGGGCGGCCGTCTCTATCTGTCCCACGTGGGGGCGCACGGTCTGCACCTCGTGCTGGAAAGGCTCTATGCGGCCGTCGAAGGCGTCGAGGCTCATGGCCGCAATCTTGTCGGCCCAGTCGCTCAGACGCTGGGCGTTGAGCAGTGCCCACACGGCGAAGGCCGACATGTTCTGCGTGCCGTTGAGCAGGGCGAGACCTTCCTTGGAGCCCAGCTCGATGGGTTTCCAGCGCTTCTTGTGCAGCAGCTCGGCACCCGTTATCACCTTGCCCTGAAACTCCACCTCGCCCAGGCCCAGCAGGGGCAGGCACAGATGGGCCAGGGGAACGAGGTCGCCAGAGGCTCCGAGCGACCCCTGGCGATAGACCACGGGG
>CAMPCG010000252.1 GCA_946644025.1 uncultured Prevotellaceae bacterium
CTGTACCGCGAAGACGGTCTGTCCGAGGCTGTCGAGGGGTTGCGACTCCTTCTCGGCACCGGCTTTCATGCCGTTCTGCATGAAGGCCATGCCGCCGCCCACCTTCACCAGGTCTATCTTGCCGTCGGATGGGTCGTTGTTGTAGGTGTAGGTCTCGCCCACCTGCAGCTTGATGTAGTACTTGCGGTCGATGCTGAACACGGGGAAGTCGAAGGTATAGACGGCTTTCGTCGAGTCGAGGGGATGCTGGTAGGCCAGGGGCACCTCGCGCCTTTCGCCGCCCAGGTTGGTGGCCATGTAGCTCTTGTCGCCGAAGTAGTCGAAGTTGTCGTAGCCCACCTGCTTATAGGTTACCTCCACCGGGTTGTGGAAGATGCGGTTGTAGATGGCGTTGTAGCTCAGCTTGGGCCGATAGACCGTCAGCGTGTCGATGTCCTTGTAGGTTCCCACGTAGGTGGTGTCCTTCTCGTCGAGGCAGTTGGTAAGGTCGATGACCTCGCTCACCTGTCCCTCCTGGAACAGGGTGGGGTATCCCTTGCAGTATACCTGCTGCACCTTCCAGCGTACCGGGGGCAGCTTGAGCATATACTCGCCGGTGCGCACGTCGGGCCTCACGACCATGCGCTTGCGGTAGGTCTGCACCTCGGTCTGGTAGGGCTTCACCCTCTTGGGATGGAGCGCGTGCAGCGGATGCTGGAACACGGTGTCGCGCTGGGTATTGTTGGGGTTGAGGTTGTCGTAGACGAGCCACGACGTGTTGTCGCCCTCGAGTGTGAGCACCATGGTGAGCGAGTCGCCCAGGTTGTTGCGTGAGAGGTTGCTGCCCAGGGGCAGTCGGCCCTGGTCGTTGCCGCCGACGACGCGGCCTGTGAGCTTCACCTTGGTGGCGTCGTAGAAGTAGATGCCGGCGACGTCGTCGGTGATGTTCTGCTTGTCGCTGTTCTTATACCAGCCGCCGTTGGTGAACTTGTGCTTGTCCATCACGGCCTGGATGGTGTTGTCGCCCTTCATCACGCGGAAGGAGAAGCTGCCGTCGTAGTCGGTCTCGACGAACTTGCCCTTGGCGTTGTGTATCTTCTTGCCGTTGACCAGGAAGTTGACGCCCTTCACGGGGATGCTGGTGCCTTCATACATCACGAAGCCTGAGAAGCGCTTGCCGCTGGTGATGATGATTTCGTGGATGGTCTCGTCGTTGCTGTTGGCGTTGAAGGTGACGTCGTAGGAGTTGACATTGTTGTCGAAGCATACGTCGTCTGTGGCGACGGCCGAGATGGTGTAGGACGCGTCGTTCTTTCCGTAGTACGACAGCTCGTCGATGACGTAGTGTCCGCTCTCGTCGGTCTTGGTGAACTTGACGGTCTTGCCGCTGTAGATGGCGTCCACCTGTACGTCGGGCACGCCCGTGCCGTCGTTGAAGCGCACGTAGCCCTCTACGCGTCCGGTGTGCTTACACTCGCCCACCTTCGGGTCGGTCTCGCTGGTGCTGAGGCCCTCGCAGTCGTTGACGGCTATCACCTTGTATTCGTAGGTGGCGAGGGGCGACACGGTGGTGTCTTCATAGCTCAGCTGGTCGAGGTTGGTGGCAATCTCCTTCCACTTGTCGTCGCCCTCGCCCAGTACGCGGCGCATGACGGTGAAGTAGTCGATGGGGTTGCCGTCGGTGTTCCAGGCAAGGAGCACGCTGCTCTGGCGCACCGTCGTGAGCAGCACGGGCTCTATCTTGCCGTAGTTGGCGTGGTAGAAGTCTGGCAGCACGGGCTTGGAGAATGGCTTAAGGGTGACTTCCTCCGTCTGCGTGGTGGAGGGCACGAGCACGTCGTTCTCCTTCGTCCAGCCGTTGATGAGGGCGACGTTGAGGCTGTCTACGACGCCCTTGTCGGCCAGTGCGTCGACAGGAACGCTGCTGGTGTGCTGGATGGGGACGGCCTTGCCGGCAAGGACTACCCAGTTTGCTGAGCCAAGCTTTTCAACCAGCTCGCTGGCCGACAGGGTGCCCACATTGTTCCACAGCGTGCGCGTGGTCATCTTGGGCAGCGCTTTGTCGCCAGACTGATACCAGCCGTCGCCCAGACGGCCTATCCAGTCGCTCACGTTGCTGTGCCTGATACCGCCATAGTTGACCTCACCCCAGTCTTTGTAGGTAAAGTTGTTTGAGCTGCTGAACTTACCATTGCCCCAACATTCATAATCTGTATAGCAGAAACCATAGTTATTGAAGTAGTAATAGTTTCCGTCTTCGAGGCAGTTGGTGACACGGTAGTCTGCTGCGCCTCCCCATCCGATGATTGCTCCGACGTAGGCGTCGCCTTCGAGCTTTCCGTCGTCCCTGCCGCTGATGGCTCCGTCGAAGAGGCAGTTGGTGATGGTGTGGGGCGTATTGCCGGCGTGGCCTATGAATCCGCCGGCATAGTATTCGTTGCAGTGAACGTTGGTCGACACCCAGCAATTCTCGATGTAGGCGCGGTCGGAGCCGGAGGCGCTGACGACGAGTCCCGATATGTGTCTGTCGCCGGAGACGCTGCCGTTGACGTGCAGGTTCCTGATGGTGTAGCCGGTGGCGGAGCCGAACATGGCGCTGCCATTGATGTTGGTGGTCATGGTGTGGCCGTTGCCGTCGAAGGTTCCCTTGAAGTTGTATGCGGAACTGCCTATCGTGACGTCGGCGTTCATGATGGCGTTGACGCTCTTCGTGTCGCGGCTGCCGAGGGCATTGCGGAAATCGTCCCAGTCGCTGCTGTTGTTGATGACGTAGCAGAACTCGTTGGTGGCGTAGCTGTTGGTGGCTGAAAAGCTGATGTTTGCCGAATTGCGTACCCATGTCTCGCTCTCCTTGGGGTCGGTGTTGACGCTGGAGGGCATGAAGAGACAGTTCTCGATGGTGACGGAACCGGTAGACCAGCCTACGAAGCCGCCGTTGGAGTGGGTATTGACGCCGTCGAAGCTACCGTCGAACTTACAGTTGCGGAAGGTGACGTCGGAATTGATGTTGACGATACCTATGAAGCCGCCCATGGTGGCATCGCCGTTGATGCTGCTCTTGAGCGTGACGGACGACTGGCAGCTCTCTATCGTGACGCTATAGCCGCCATCGACGCTGCCGATGAGGCTGCCGTGAAGTTTCTCCGACGAGGAGACTGTGCCCGCCAGGTGCAGGTTGCGGAAGGTGGCGTTGCCCACGTGGGCGAAGAGTGCCGTGCAGATGGCGTTGTCTGAAATGTTAAGGGTCAGCGTGTGGCCGTTACCGTTGAAGGTGCCGCGGTAGTTTTCTGAATAGCCTACGATGTCGTTCTTGCTGTTCAGACTGATGTCGGCAAGGAGCACGGCATTGACGTCGTACTTGTTCTTGGCCTGCTTCACCATGCCCACGAACAACGACCAGTCGCGGCTGTTGCCGATGGCCATGAAGGGCGAGAAGTCGCGGGTGGCATAGCTGTTGATGAGCGTCAGCGTGGCACCGTTGGTCAGCCGTGCCCATATCTCGCAGGCGTCAGGCTCTACGCTGATGTGGTCGGGGGCGAAGATGCTGTTGTCGATGCTCAGGTTGCTGCCGCTGTTTACCCAGCCCACGAAGCCGCCGATATGGTCGGCGCTCTCGCCTTCGAAGGCACCGTCGAACTTACAGTTGCGCATGATGACGTTGCAGTTGTTGGCAATCTCGCCTATGAAGCCGCCGTTGGCATTGTTATAGTCCAGCGTGCTGCTGACGGTGACCGACGAGCGGCAACCCTCGATGACTACCAAGGTGCTGGATGTCGACAATTTTACCACCTTGCCGATGAGGCCTGCGGCAAACTGCTGGCTGGTGTTGACCGTGCCCGTGGTGTGCAGGTTGCGTATGGTGGCGCTGGCCACGTAGCGGAAGGGGGCGGTGTGCTTGAGTGAGGTGGCCGATGAGAGTTGGACGTTCAGCGTGTGGCCATTACCGTCGAAGGTGCCGCAGAAGGGCTTGTCTTCGGCCCAGGCCGACAACGACGCCTCGGGAATGGTGATGTCGGCATAGAGGCGGGCGTTGACGTCCTGCCCGTCGGCGCTCTTCACCTTATTAATAAATGTGGTCCAGTCGTCGGCAGTGCGTATGGCGAAGAAATAGTCTATCGGCTTGCCGGCGATGGTCTGCATACGTGGCACCACCGTGCCGCCCTGCACCTGCCAGCCGCTGCCCAGCTTGACGGCCAGCTCGCCCATGGAGAGCGTGCCTACAGCGTTGGCCTCGGCCCAGGAGTGGAAGCTCCAGTTGTTCTTGTTCTTCGTGTCATTGCCGTACACGCCGCCGTCATACGCGTTGTTCAGCCCAATGTCGTCGATGGTGTAGCTGCCTTTCTCCAGACAGTTGGAGATGACGTTTTTGGTATGGTCGTTACACCATCCGATGAAGGCTCCTGCCCTGGTGTTGCTGCCGCTGCACTTGATGGAGCCGTCGAAGAGACAGTTGGTGATGATGTGGCCGGCGGTTATTCCATGTCCTACGAAGCCGCCGGCATGGCTACCGCTGCAATCTACGGCTACCGATACGTGGCAGTTCTCGATGACGTTGTGCTCGCCGCCTCGGCTCACGCCCACGAGTCCGGCCGAGTGGATGCCGCCCTTGACGCTGCCCGTGACGCGCAGATTCTTGATGGTGTAGTCCTTGGCATTGCGGAAGAGGGCGATGTTGTCGCCGTAGTCGCTGATGTTGAGGGTGATGGTGTGGCCGTTGCCGTCGAAGGTGCCGCGGTAGGCGATGTCGGCGGACCAGCCGATGGTGATGTTCTTGGCGTCGATGTCGGCATAGAGGCGGGCGTTGACG
>CAMPCG010000253.1 GCA_946644025.1 uncultured Prevotellaceae bacterium
AGGGGAGCGGCTGCGCATTGTTTTTTACGTTGTATGCTCATGTTCGTACTTTTTATAGTAGACTCAATTATTATAATAAATGTCCTTATGTCCTTCTGTCTAATAAAGTCCTTCTGTCTAATAACATCCTTCTGTCCGAACGACACTTGTAGGCTGCAAAAATACACAGAATTCGCCGAACCGCCAAATGTTTCGGGGTTTTTCTTTGAAAAAGGCGCATCTGCTTTGCCGTTTCAGGAAAAAGTCGTACCTTTGCCGCCACAAATCACAAAGGCAGGCACTCCTTCAGGTTGCCTCACGAACGACATGCGCTACTTCATAACCCTGAGCTACGACGGCACGCGCTACCATGGTTGGCAGGTTCAGCCCAACGGCATCTCCGTTCAGGGCGAGCTGCAGCGCGCACTGTCGCTAATACTCAGAACGGACATACTGGTGACGGGGGCCGGCCGTACCGACACCGGTGTTCACGCCCGGATGATGGTGGCCCACTTTGAAGCCACCGCCCTACCCTTCCAACCTCACGACCTGGCCTACAAGCTGAACCGGCTGCTGCCCCAGGACATCGCCATTCAGAAGATTGAGCCCGTGAGCGAAGACCTTCATGCCCGATTCTCGGCCACGTCGCGCACCTACCGCTATTTTGTGCATACGGGCAAGTCGCCGTTCCTCAGGCATTATTCCTGGCAGGCACACTACGCGCTCGACTTCCCGCTGATGAACGAGGCGGCGGCCATGCTCCTGGACTACGACGACTTCGGGGCCTTCTGCAAAAGCCATACCGACGTGAAGACCACAATATGCCACGTCACCCACGCGCAGTGGCACAAGGTCGGGGACTGCAAATCTACGACAACAGAAGAATGGTACTTTGAGATTACGGCCAACCGCTTTCTGCGCAACATGGTGCGGGCCGTCGTGGGCACGCTCATCGACGTGGGCCGCCACCGCCTCACGCTGGCAGACTTCCGCCGCGTCGTAGAGGGCAAGCGGCGCACGGAGGCCGGCGAGTCCATGCCGGCAAACGCGCTTTTCCTTGAAAACATTACCTATTAATATTAGCAACACAATGATGAAACTATTCGACGTTTACCCCTTGTTTGACGTGAACATCGTTCGCGGCGAGGGATGCAGAGTGTGGGACGACAAAGGCCAGGAGTATCTCGACCTCTACGGCGGCCATGCCGTCATCAGCATCGGCCACTGCCACCCCCACTATGTAGAGCAGGTGACGAAGCAGCTGAAGCAGCTGGGCTTCTACTCCAACTCGGTGAAGAACGAGCTGCAGGTGCGGCTGGCCGAGCGGCTGGGCCGTCTGAGCGGCTACGACGACTACCAGCTGTTCCTGGTGAACAGCGGAGCCGAGGCCAACGAGAACGCGCTGAAGCTGGCGTCGTTCAAGACGGGCAAGACGCGCGTGCTGTCGTGTGAGAAAGCCTTCCACGGGCGCACGAGCCTGGCCGTGGAGGTGACCAACAACCCGAAGATTGTGGCCCCGGTCAACGATGGCGGCCACGTCACCTTCCTGCCCTACAACGACGCGGAGCCCTGGGAGCGCGAGCTGGCGAAGGGCGACGTGTGTGCCGTCATCCTGGAGTGCATACAGGGTGTGGGCGGCATACAGGTGGCCACGCCCGAGTTTGCCCAGCGCCTGGCCGCAGCCTGCAAACGGGCAGGGGCCGTGCTCATTTGCGACGAGATACAGTGCGGCTACGGTCGCTCGGGCCGCTTCTTCGCCCACCAGTGGCTCGACATCCGGCCCGACATCATCACCGTGGCAAAGGGCATCGCCAACGGGTTCCCCATGTCGGCAGTGCTCATCGCGCCCACCTTCGAGCCCGTCTACGGACAGCTAGGCACCACCTTCGGCGGCAACCACCTGGCCTGTGCGGCAGCGCTGGCCGTGCTCGACGTCATGGAGCAGGAACAGCTGGTGGACAACGCCCGCACCGTGGGCGAATACCTCATGGGCAAGATTGCCGCACTGGACAACAACCATATAAAAGAGGTGCGCGGACGCGGCCTGATGATTGGCATCGAGCTCGACGTGCCGCAGAAGCCCGTGCGCGAGCGGCTGCTCTATCAGGAGCACGTCTTCACCGGATGCTCGGGCCAGAACGTGCTGCGGCTGCTGCCACCGCTGACGTTCACAAAGGAAATGGCCGACGACTTCACCGACCGACTGGCAAAGTCTCTCCAAAGCTAACCAACTTTACCTCCACAACTCCTAACTCCAAAGCCCCCACCAACCTCCCCCCGAGGGGGAGGCTTAAGCCGCGAAAGCTCCCCTCCCCCTTGGGGGGAGACAGAGGGGGCCTGGAGGGGTCGGGGGTGGGGCTTCCTAACTCCTAACTCTTAACTCTTAACTCCTAACTCCTAACTCCTAACCCCAAAGCCCCCACCAACCTCCCCCCGAGGGGGAGGCTTAAGCCGCGAAAGCTCCCCTCCCTTCGGGGGAGGGGTCGGGGGTGGGGCTTCCTAACTCCTAACTCCTAACTCATGAAGATAGCAATGATTGGAGCCGGTGCCATGGGTGGCACCACCGTCGAGGGCCTGGCCAAATGCGGGGCCTTCGCACTGACAGACATCACCGTGAGCGACCCGTCGCAGGCGGTAGTAGAGAAATTCGGCAAGCTGGGCGTGCAGACCACCACCGACAACGCCGCCGCGGCCCGCACGGCCGACGTGGTGTGCGTCTGCGTGAAGCCCTGGCTGGTGGAGCGCGTGCTCACAGGCATCAAGGACGCCCTCTCCCCCACCCGACAGCTGCTCGTGGTCATCGCCGCCGGCGTCGCCTCGGCAAGCATCAAGTCGTGGCTGGGACAGCAGTGCCCCCCGCTGTTCCTCGTCATTCCCAACATCGCCATCGCCCAGCTCTCGTCGATGACCTTCATCGTGCCCGTCGGCGCCACCGACGAGCAGACGGCCACCGTCGACGCCATCTTCTCGAAGATGGGCCACACGCTGCTCACCGACGAGCAGCACCTCGCCGCCGGCACCACGCTGGCCTCCTGCGGCATCGCCTACGCCATGCGCTACATTCGCGCAGCCTCGGAGGGCGGCGTCGAGCTGGGCTTCCGCGCCGACCAGGCCAAGGAGATAGTGATGCAGACCATGCTCGGAGCCGTCAGGCTGCTCGAGGCCAGCGGACTGCACCCCGAGGCCGCCATCGACATGGTGACCACGCCGGGCGGAGTGACCATCAAGGGGCTGAACGAGATGGAGCACGCAGGCTTCACCTCCAGCGTCATACGCGGACTGAAGGCGGGACTGAGCTGACAAAAAAAACTCGCACCGACGGCGTATAGGGCAGCCACAGCACCGGCTGCCCCTGCACTGATATAAGGGACACGACTACACACCCACAGAACAAGTACGCAACCATAAAACACAGGCTGCGCGAGGCCGAGTTCCATGTGTGTGTGAAAAAAGCAAAACAAAAACTACTTAATGGATAAAAGTTTGGCCGTGAGTGAAATATTTACTACCTTTGCGCCAAATTTGTATAATTATAAATTAACTCTTAAAGCAATATGAAAATTTCACACATTGAGCATCTGGGCATTGCCGTCCAGAGCATTGAGGAGAGCCTGCCGTTCTTCACAGACGTGCTGGGTCTGGAGTGTTATGCAACAGAGGTCGTAGAAGACCAGAAAGTGAAAACCGCCTTCCTTCGCTGCGGCGAGGTGAAGCTGGAGCTGCTGGAGCCCACAAGCCCCGAGAGCACCATACAGAAGTGGCTGGACAAGGGCAACAAGGGCGTACACCACGTGGCATTCTGCATAGAGGACGGCGTGGCCAACGCACTGGCCGAGGTCGGCGAGAAGGGCATACGCCTCATCGACCAGCAGCCCCGAAAGGGCGCCGAGGGACTCAACATCGCATTCCTCCACCCGAAGTCAACAGCTGGCGTACTCACCGAGCTCTGCGAGCACCCAGAGTAAGAATCGTAATAACGAAACAACGTAATAACGCAATAACGATACAGAACAATGTCAAAGCAATTAGATAAGATTAAGCAATTGATTGCCAACCGCGAGAAGGCCCGTCTGGGCGGCGGTGAGAAAGCCATACAGAAACAGCACGAGCGCGGCAAGTACACCGCCCGCGAGCGCATAGACATGCTGCTCGACGAAGGCTCGTTCGAGGAGTACGACATGTTCAAGGAGCACCGCTGCCACAACTTCGGAATGGAGAAGAAGCAGTTCCCCGGCGACGGCGTGGTGGCCGGAAGCGGCACCATCGACGGACGCCTGGTGTTCGTCTTCGCACAGGACTTCACCGTCCATGCCGGCTCACTCTCAGAGACCATGAGCCAGAAGATATGCAAGGTGATGGACATGGCCATGAAGATGGGCGCACCCGTCATCGGCATCAACGACTCGGGCGGCGCACGCATACAGGAGGGCATCAACGCACTGGCTGGCTACGCCGAAATCTTTGAGCGCAACATCCTCGCATCGGGCGTCATTCCCCAGATTTCGGGCATCTTCGGCCCCTGCGCCGGCGGTGCCGTCTACAGCCCCGCACTGACCGACTTCACCCTGATGATGGAGAACACCAGCTACATGTTCCTCACCGGACCGAAGGTGGTGAAGACCGTCACCGGCGAAGACATCGACCAGGAGCACCTGGGCGGCGCCAGCGTACACGCCACGAAGAGCGGCGTGACACACTTCACGGCCAAGACCGAGGAAGAGGGCCTGCAGATGCTGAAGACCCTGCTCAGCTACATCCCCTCGAACAACATGGAGGTGGCACCGCGCAAGAAATGC
>CAMPCG010000254.1 GCA_946644025.1 uncultured Prevotellaceae bacterium
TTTCTCGTTTAGCGGGTGCAAAGGTACGGCTTTTTTCTGAACTACCAAAACTTTTCAAGACTTTTTTTTCAAAATCATGCAAATTTCTTCAATAATTGACTTAGGTCAAGGCAGCAACAGACCGGCCCTATACCTTATTATATATATAAAAGACATTTTTCTCAGAAAAAGCTTTGCAATATCAAAACTTATTTGTACTTTTGCACCAACCTAAACAACGAAAAAGCTGTTAACCGCATGATGAAACACTTCTGCACGTGGCTGTTGCTGCTATTCTCCCTCCCGTCATGGAGCCAGGAGAGCGGCGAGACTTGGGAACAAGTGTACCAAGAAATGATGGGCGTGGAAGACGCCGACGAAGAGTCAGGATGGGAAGAGAACTACGAACTGCTGCAGGAACTCGCCGAACACCCCATAGACATCAACCAGGCGACGCGCGAAGAGCTGGAGCAGCTGCCATTTCTGTCAGACCAGCAAGTCATGGACCTGATAGAATACCGCGACCGCTACGGCCCACTGCGCTCAAAGGGTGAGTTCAGGATGGTGCGGTCGATGGACTATCAGCAGATCAGGCTTCTGCCGTTTTTCGTCTACGTCGGCGAAGTCAACGAACCGAGCACGCCCCTCGTGAGCCGTGGCAAGTACGACGCGCCCAACGAGAAAGGCTGGCAGAGGGCAGCGCGGCGGCTGACGGACTACGGCCACCACACCATCACCGCCACGGGGCGCATACCTTTCTACGAACGGCGTGGCGACCAGAGCGGTTATGCAGGCTACCCCTACCGCCACTGGCTGAGATACGAGTACAACTACAACCAGCTTGTCAAGGCGGGCATCGGCGGTTCGCAAGATGCCGGCGAGCCATTTTTTGCCGGGCGCAACAAGTGGGGCTACGACACTTACACCTACTATCTACAGCTGCGGAAGCTGGGACCTATAGAGACGCTTGTTGCCGGTAAGTTCAAGGTTTCCACGGGGTTAGGACTCGTACTGAACAACAGTTTCTCGCTGGGCAAGGTCATCACCCTGCAAAGCCCGGGCCGCCAGACCAGCACACTCCGTGCACACACCTCACGCAGCGAGAGCGACTACTTCCAAGGCGCGGGTGCCACCATCCGCCTGGCCAAGCCCCTCACCCTGACGGCCTTTGCCTCCTACCGTCCCGTCGACGGCACATTGAACAGTGACGGTACGGTGGCCACGCTGACCTATAACGGCTACCACCGCACCGACAACGAGCTGCTCAAGAAGCACAACACCCACCTGACATCGGCCGGTGGCAGTGTCAGTCTCCTGACCCAACATTTCCGGCTGGGCGTCAACGCCGTGTTTACCCACATAGACCGCTCGTTGGAGCCCAACCGTCAGACCCTTTTCCGCCGCCACTACGCCCATGGTCGTGACTTCATCAACGCCAGCCTCGACTACAGGTACCGCACCCGCCGGCTGTCAGCGTCGGGCGAGACAGCCGTCAACCAAGACGGCGCCATAGCGACACTCAACATGCTCAGTATCAAGCTGTCAGAAAGTCTCAGCGCCATGCTGCTGCAACGCTTCTACAGCTACCGCTACACCGCCCTGCACGCCCACAGCTTCGGCAGCGGCGGACACGTCCAGAACGAGAGCGGCGCCTACGTGGGACTGCGATGGCATGCAGCGCCACGCCTCAGCTTCCTGGCCTACGCCGACTACGCCTACTCTCCCTGGGCGCGCTACCTGATTTCAGAGTCGTCGCGGGCGCTGGACTTCTTCCTACAGAGCGAATACATGGTTGGCAACTGGCGGGTACAGGCCCGAGGACGGGTTCAGCTGCGACAGCGCGACAACGCCGAAAAGACCGGTCTGACAGCCAACAACGACTATCGCGGCCGCCTGACCGCCACCTACAGTGACAACCACAGCTGGACGGTCAAGACCCAGTTCGACATGGCGAAAGCCGTGCTCCACGCCACCGACTACGGGTGGATGCTCAGCCAGCACGCCACCTACCGCCACCAACGGTGGCAGCTCAGCGCGATGGCAGGCTATTTCGACACTGACAGCTACCAAAGCCGCGTCTACGTTTATGAGCGGCAGCTGCCCGGCAACTTCCTTTTCCCTGTGTACTTCGGACAGGGGCTGCGCCTCTGCTCCACCGCTGTCTACGAGCCCAGCCAGCATCTGCGTCTCGCCTTCAAGCTGGGCTACACTAACTATTTCGACCGTACAACCATCGGCACCGGTCTGCAGCAGATTGACCGCTCGTCGATGACCGACCTTGACCTCCAGCTACGCTGGCGTTTCTGAGAGGGCAAAAATTTTTTCGGGCATTCTCTTGCAAGCGTCAGAAATTCTTCGTAACTTTGCAACCCAATTCGTGTGAATGAACAAATAAGGTAAAAATGGCTGAGACAAAGAAAATTAAAAGAGCGCTGATTTCGGTATTCCATAAGGACGGACTTGACGAGCTTCTGAAGAGTCTGCACGAGGAAGGAGTGCAGTTTGTGTCTACTGGCGGCACGCAGCAATTCATTGAGCAGCAGGGCTATGAGTGCCAGAAAGTTGAAGAGTTGACAACCTATCCGTCAATACTTGGCGGACGCGTAAAGACGCTGCACCCCAAGGTGTTCGGCGGCATCCTGGCTCGCCGCGACCATGAGGGCGACCGCGAGCAGATGGCACAATACGCCATTCCGGAGATCGACCTGGTCATCGTCGACCTCTACCCCTTCGAGCAGACCGTTGCCGAAGGCCGTCCCGATCAGGACATCATAGAAAAGATTGACATTGGCGGCATCTCGCTCATCCGCGCTGCTGCCAAGAACTTCAAAGACGTGGTTATCGTGGCATCGAAGGACGAGTACGCCGTGCTGGCTGACATCCTGAAGCGCCGCGGCGCCGAGACCACCTTGGAGGAGCGCCGCCAGCTGGCCACGCGTGCCTTCGGCGTGAGCTCGCACTACGACACCGCCATCCACGCATGGTTCTCGAAGAGTTGAGAGACTTTAGTTAAGAGTTTAGAGTTGAGAGTTGAGAGACTTTAGTTGAGAGAGTTTAGTTGAGAGACATCAAGTTGTAAATCACAATGGGAATATTCAGTTTGAGACAAGAGCTGGCCATGGACCTTGGCACAGCCAACACAATTATTATCAGCGGCGACAAGATTGTCGTCGATGAGCCTTCGGTCGTAGCACTCGACCGCCGCACGGACAAGATGATTGCCGTAGGCCAGAAGGCAAAGATGATGTACGAAAAGACGCATGACAACATACGCACCATCCGCCCACTGCGCGACGGTGTGATTGCCGACTTCTCTGCCTGCGAGCAGATGATGCGCGGCCTCATCAAGATGGTTCACACGGGCCGCCACTTCTTCTCGCCTTCGCTGCGCATGGTCATCGGCGTGCCCAGCGGCTCGACGGAAGTGGAGCTGCGCGCCGTGCGCGACTCTGCCGAGCATGCCGACGGACGCGACGTCTACCTGATATTCGAACCGATGGCTGCCGCTATCGGTATCGGACTGAACGTCGAGGCACCTGAGGGCAACATGATTGTCGACATCGGCGGCGGAACGACGGAGATTGCCGTCATCTCGCTCGGTGGCATCGTGGCAAACAACAGTATCAAGGTGGCAGGCGACGACCTGACGGCCGACATCCAGGAGTATATGAGCCGCCAGCACAACGTGAAGGTGAGCGAGCGTATGGCTGAGCGCATCAAGATAAACGTTGGCTCGGCCCTGACCGACCTGGGCGACGAGGCTCCCGAAGACTATATCGTGCATGGCCCGAACAAGATAACGGCCCTGCCGATGGAGGTGCCGGTGTGCTATCAGGAGATAGCCCACTGTCTGGACCGCACGGTGGCACGCATCGAGGCCGCTGTGCTCAACGCCCTGGAGAACACTCCGCCCGAGCTCTATGCCGACATCGTGAAGAACGGCATCTACCTCACCGGCGGCGGAGCGCTGCTCAGAGGTCTGGCCAAGCGTCTGACGGACAAGATCAAGATTCGCTTCATCGTGGCAGAGGATCCCCTCCACTGCGTGGCAAAGGGTGCTGGCATCGCCCTGAAGAATGTCGACAAGTTCTCGTTCCTGATGAGATAACCCCTTGAGTTAGGAGATAAGGGAGTCTGAAGGATGAAGAATCTGCTGGCTTTTCTCACGAAGTACTTCCACTGGCTGCTTTTCGTGATGCTGGAAGTGGTGAGCCTTGTCATGCTCTTCCGCTTCAACAGCTATCAAGGCAGCGTATGGTTCTCCACGGCCAATGTCGTGGCGGGGAAGTTCTATGAGGGTTATTCTGAGGTGGAGTCGTTCTTCAGCCTGACAAAACTGAACGAACAGCTCACCCAACGGAACATGTACCTGGAAAAGCAGGTGAGCGAGATGTCGGAGCAACTGACCGACCTGACGCACGACTCCACCTATCTTCACCGTAGCCAGTTGCAACTGCTCGATGAGTATAAGCTGATTCCCGCGAAAGTAGTTACCAACTCGCTCAACAAGCGCAACAACCTGATGACGCTCGACAAGGGACGTGCCGACGGTGTGCGCGAAGACATGGGTGTGGCCTGCGGCAATGGCGTGGTGGGCATCGTCTACATGGTGTCCGACCACTACAGCGTGGTCATTCCTGTGATCAACACCCAGTCGAACATCAGCGTCACCATCCAACGAAGGGGCTATTTCGGTCATGTGCAGTGGACGGGCGGTGCGTCAGACCTTGCCTATGTCGACGACATCCCCCGCCATGCCAAGTTCCGCCTGGGCGACAATATCGT
>CAMPCG010000255.1 GCA_946644025.1 uncultured Prevotellaceae bacterium
GCCGCCGTTCCAGTGTACGCGCATCTTGTAGAGCTGTCCGTGCTTGAGGTCTTTCTCACGGAGCTTGAGCTCCCAGTTGCCGGTGCCCTCGATGCGCTTGCAGCGATACTTCTCGTCCTCCTTCCAGTCGTTGAAGTCGCCGACGAGGTAGATGTCGGTGGCGTTGGGTGCCCACTCGCGGAACACCCATCCGCGCGTCAGCTTGTGTAGTCCGTAGTAGAGGTGTCCGGTGGCAAAGTCGCTCAGCGACTTCTTGCCGTTGTTTGTCAACTGGCTGATTTTCCACAGTGCGTGGTCGTGGCGGCCGCTGATGGCCCCTTCAAACGGCTCCAGCCAAGGGTCGTTCTGCACCAGCCCGATGTGCTTAGGAGCCTCGGGGGCGCTTGCCTTCTTGGTTGCTTTCTTTGTTGTCTCTTTCATATAAAGAAGATTTAAGGGTTATATGACATTTGTCGCGCAATAAGAGCACAAAGATAGTCAAACTATCGCTTATGTCAATGCTTTTAGCCTATAATTTAAATATTGTTTAGAATTTCATTTGTAGTTTGCCAGTCCTGTCTTGAGAAATTCCACGTATGCGGGTATGTCCTCGTCGTATGAGCGCAGCCCGTTGAGCGGTTTTCCCGTGGCGGGGTCGAGCAGGAGGTAGAAGGGCTGGGTGTTGGCCCCTATCTTCACGCGCTCCAGGTAGCTCCACTTGTCGCCCACGGTGCGCAGGGTTCGTTTCTGTCCGTTCTCCTCCACCTCGACGGGCCGGGCCAGCGGCGTCTTGTCGTCCACGAAGAGCGAGATGAGCACATACTTGTCGTTGATGAGCTTCTGCACCTCGGGGTCTGTCCACACGGCGGCCTCCATCTTGCGGCAGTTCACGCAGCCGAAGCCGGTAAAGTCGACCATCACGGGCTTGCCCTCGGCGCGGGCGGCGGCCATGCCCTGGTCGTAGTCGGTGAAGCGGGCCTCGACGGCACCGGTGTAGAGGTTGAAGTCCTGCGTGTTCATGGGCGGGGCGAAGGCCGATATGGCGTGCAGGGGGGCGCCCCACAGGCCGGGAATCATGTAGACGGTGAAGGCCAGCGACACGAGTCCGAGGAAGAACTTCGGCACGTTGGTGCGGCCCAGCGTGGTGGTATTGGTGTCGTAGTCCACCAGGTCGTCGTGGGGGAACTTGAGCCAGCCCAGCAGGTAGACGCCGAGCAGTCCGAAGATGACAATCCACAGCGCGAGGAACACCTCGCGGTCCATCAGGTGCCAGCCGTAGGCCATGTCGGCCACGGAGAAGAACTTCAGCGCGAAGGCCAGCTCGATGAAGCCCAGCACGACCTTCACCGTGTTCATCCATCCGCCCGACTTCGGGGCCTGCTTCATCAGCGAGGGGAACATGGCGAAGAGGGCGAAGGGGATGGCCAGGGCGATGGCGAAGCCCAGCATACCGATGGTGGGGGCCAGCAGCTCGCCCTGCGTGGAGACGGCCACGAGCAGGAAGCCGATGATGGGGCCGGTGCAGGAGAACGACACCAGGGCCAGCGTGAAGGCCATGAGGAAGATGGAGAGCAGGCCGGTGGTCGACTCCGACTTCTGGTCAATCTTGTTCGACCACGAGGCGGGCAGGGTCAGTTCGAAGGCGCCCATGAACGAGGCGGCGAAGAGCACCAGCAGCAGGGCGAAGAAGATGTTGAACACGGCGTTGGTCGACAGGGCGTTGAGTGCCGATGCTCCGAAGAGCGTGGTCACGACCAGGCCCAGCAGCACGTAGATGACGACGATGCTCAGTCCGTAGATGATGGCCTCGCGGATGGCCTTGCCGCGCTCTTTGTTGCGCTTGAGGAAGAAGGAGACGGTCATCGGGATGATGGGCCACACGCAGGGGGTGAGGATGGCGAGGAAACCGCCAATCAGTCCGGTAAGGAAGATGTACCAGAGCGAGTTGCTGGCCTGTCCCTCCTCCTCTCCGAAGGCTTTCAGCTGGTCGACGACGGGAGCCCACAGGTCGCTCTCCCCTACCCCATCAGGCCCAACAGACCCAGACCCAGCCTCTCCCGAGGGGAGGGGAGCTTGGTTAGTATTGGAGGCGGTATCGCTATCTAAACTCCCCTCCCCTGGAGAGGGGCTGGGGGTGGGTTCTTGGGTGGGTTTTGTGGGTTCTTGGGTGGGTTCTTTTGTGGGTTTTATGGGGCTTTCCCCTTCCTTTTTAAACTCCACGGCGGAGGGGGGCAGACACATCTGGTCGTTGCAGGCTCCGTACTCCAGATAGCAGTCTATGGAGTAGCGGGGCTTAGTGAACCTTACCTTCTGCACGAAGGCGCCCTTCAGCTCGAAGAAGCGGAGCGTCTGGCCGAACATCTCGTCGTACTGTTCGGTCACCTTTCCCCGTGGTGTGAGCTTGCCCACGGTCTCCACGCCGTCCATGGCCGTGACGTTGAACGTGGCGCGTGTAGGCCCGTCGTCGCCAACGTCAGTGCTGTAGACGTGCCATCCCGGGTCTATCTTGGCCGAGAAGACTATCTCGCCCGTCCCGTCGTCCTTCACGTCGAGCTTGGTGGTAAACTTCACCGGGTCCATCATCTGCGCCTGCAGACAGAGGGCCGTCATCACAAAAATCAGCTGTAGTATAATCCTTTTCATATATTAAACTTATCACTTTTCACTCATCACTTATCACTCATCACTTCTCACTTTGAATGATGTGTACGTCTCGCTGCGGGAACGGTATCTCGATGCCGTTCTCTCCGAGTGTGTCGTAGACGCACTTCAGCACGTCGCTCACCACGTAGACCTTCTTCACGGCGTCGGCCCAGACGAAGAGCTTGAAGTCCACGCTGGAGTCGTTCATAGCCGTCATCACGGTCTTGGTCTTCTTCTTCGGGTCGGTCCAGGGGTGGTGCATGTTGTTCACGGCGTCCTCCACCACCTGCGTCACCTGCTTGAGGTTGGAGCCGTAGGCCACGCCGAAGGGTATGGCAGCGAGTATGTATCCGTGGTTGCGCGTCAGGTTCTTGTAGTTCTTGGCGAAGAGCTGGCTGTTCTGGAAGGTGATGACCTCCCCGTAGAGCGACTGTATGACGGTGGAGGTATAGCTGATGCTGGCCACGCGGCCCATCGTCCCGTCCACCTCTATCCAGTCGCCGGCCTTGATGCGCCCGGTCATGAGCGTCGCGCCGTAGTAGATGTTCTCGATAATGTCTTTCAGGGCGAAGCCTATACCTGTAGACAAGCCGCCTCCCAGCGCCATCAGCCAGTACACGCTGACGTCGAGTATGGAGAGCGAGATGAGCAGCCACGCTCCCCACACCAGCACCTGAATCACGTTCTTGCCCATCACCTCACGGCTGGCGGCCGTAGTGGGGTCCGACGTCTGGAAGTGCAGGCGCATGAAGTCGAGGATGGTGCTGGCCACGTAGGAGAAGAAGAACCACAGGTTGACGACCATCGACACCTTGAGGATGCTCACCTTCAGGTTCTTCAGGTCGACATAGTCCTTCTTGAAGATTTGCCAGCACAGGTCGCCCATGTTGAACACGCCGGCGGCCCAGTAGATGGAGAGCATCACCGAGCACACACCCGCCACGGGCAGCACCACCTTGTACAGCAGGTGGTAGAACCACGACTCGGTGATGGGCCGCTTATCGTAGTTGTGGCGCTCGCCGTAGAGCCTGAGGTACTGTATGAGGCAGGTGATGGTGAGTATGCACGTGAGCTGCATAATCCACCAGATGAGTATCTGCACGGCCAGCAGCGTGTAGCCCGTCCATGAGCAGACCAGGGAGACGATGAAGATGGCCTGCGAGAGGTAGGTATACATCATGTCCGAGCGCGGCACGTTCCTGTTATGGCGGCGTATGACGCTCCACTGCCACAGGGCGCTGAGCAGCAGGATGGGGGGGAAGATGATGTTCACCAGCTCGCGCGGAATGAGCACGATACGGAAGGCGATGACCAGGAATCCCACCACGAGCAGCGGTGTGTAGATGAGGAACGCCGAGCGTATCTGCTCGCCGCTGACGCGCAGCAGCAGCGAGATGAGGATGACGCTCAGCAGCCAGGCATACTCGATGAGCAGCGACGAGGCCATCATGTAGAAGTTCTGGTCGAGCGTGGCCTGCAGCACGGCCAGGATGGCGGCGAAGGTGATGGTCGTCGTCGTCATGATGATACAGGCCCGCTTCTTGAGGAACCCCGCCGTGTGGAAGCGCCGGGGCATGAGGCGGAAGACGAGCTGGTTGAGCAGCACGGCCACCACGATGTAGAACGCAATCATGGCGAAGAGGCGCAGGATGACGGTGCTGTCCCAGTCGCTCTGCTGCTTCGACGGCTCATACTTGTCGGCCAGCGTCACCTCGGCCTCGCGCCACTTCGAGCCGAAGTTCCTCAGCACGGTGAAGTAGTTCTCGCCGCCGTTCATGAAGATACTCGTCTGTATGTCGCCGTAGCGCTTGTTGGCATAGTCGTTCAGGTTCTTCAGCCGCCGCTCGGCCATCTCGTAGAAGTCCACGTAGCGGTTCACCTGGCGGCGGCCCTCGTCGAGCGTGTTGCGTATGCTCGTGGCCAGCGTCAGGCACACGGCGCGGTCGGTGCGTGCCTCCACCGAGAGCATGTCCTGACGGATGCCCTGCAGCGTGGTGATGAGGCTGTCATATTTCGCAATGTCAGAGTCGGCCGTGGCCAGGTACGTCTTGAAGGGCAGCTGCTGCCGCGTGAACTCACGGTACTGCTCCGTGGCCTCGTGGCAGGCGTAGGTCAGGTCAAACACATAGTTCT
>CAMPCG010000256.1 GCA_946644025.1 uncultured Prevotellaceae bacterium
GGATGTCGGCCAGCGCCTGGAAAGCCTCGTCGGTCTTGCCGGCACCGGCGGCAGCCTCGGCAAAGTTGAGCAGCACCTCGGCGTAGCGCACGCTAAGCAGCGGGGCGGCTGACTTCTGGAAGCCCTTCGGGTTGGAGTTGCTGATGAGGAACTGGTAGAGCACGTTGGTCGACAGGTGGTAGTCCTGCGTACGCTTGCGCACGAACACGGAGTTGCCGCTGGTCTTGTCGGCCGTTCCGCCAAGGTTGTCGGCCCAGTAGCCGTTGCTGGTGGTCACCTTCGTCAGGTCGTCGGCATTGTCGTTCCACTGGTAGCTCCACAGCTGGTAGTCCTTGCCCGTGGGGTAGAGCAGCCGCTGGGTCTGGTCGTCGTTGGTGACGTAGGGCACGATGCTGGCCAGCGCCTCGTTTGACAGGGCGTTCTCGCCCTCGCTGAACTGCCACTCCGTGCCGGGGAAGGCGAAGGTGCGGTAGAAGCGCGGGTCGCGGTTGAGCCAGAACTTCGTCTTGTCGTAGGCTATGGCGCTCTCGCCGGGCTTCTTGCCGTCAGCCATGGGGAAGAGGTCTATCATTTCGGCCGTGGGCTTCAGGCCGCCGCCACCGTTGGTGTTGCTCGGGCGGATGCTGTTCTCCCATGTGTTCCACTTGCCGTAGTCAGGCTGTCCGCTGACGTTGTCGTTGGTGTTGTAGAGCGTCATGAAGACACCTTCGCGCACGCTGCCGTCACTGCCGTCGTAGGTCATCCAAATGCGGTTCCAGTTTGCAGCGTTCTGTGCTCCGGCGTTGCCTTTGTAGGCCAGTCCGATGCCGCCCTGCTGGAGCAGGTCGAGTGCCTGCTTGTTGGCTTCGTAGGCTGCCTGCCAGCGACTGGCGTCGTTGGTGCGGTTGAACAGCGGGCTGGCGTAGTAGAGCAGCACCCACCCCTTCAGGGCTTGGGCCAGTCCGCTCGTGACGCGGCCGAAGTCTACGCCCTCGTTGGCCCAGCGGGCCGGCAGGTATTCAGCTGCCAGGTCGAGGTCGTTGCAGATGAAGTCGATGCAGTCCTTGGTCGTCTGGCGCGGCACGATGAGGTTCTTGGCCTGACTGCCTATGGGGTCCTGTACGTGGTCGATGATGGGCACGCCGCCGTACAGCTTCACCATATTGAAATAGGTGTATGCGCGGAAGAAGTAGGCCTGGCCCAGCAGTGGCTTCTTGTCCTCCTCGCTGATGCCTTCCGAACCTCTGACGCCCTCGATGATGTCGTTGCAGTTGCGTATGTGGCCCCACGGGCTGTAGGTGTCGTTGGCCACGAAGAAGTAGTCGAAGACGTTGTTGTAGGTCAGCTCCTCCTGCGGGTTCACCCACATGGAGAAGCCACCGTACTCCTCGGTGCTCTTCGACCATTTGTCGGCCAGTCCGATGCTGGTCCAGTCGTTCTGCTTGTTGGTGCCGTTACCGTCGCCGCCGTTGCTGGGCAACAGCCAGAAGTAGACGCTGTTGATACGCTCCGTTGCGGCAGCCACCGAACCGTACGTGTTCGACGAGTCGAAGTTGCCGTAGTTCTTCTTATCCTTCAGGAACTCGTCGCTGCACGACGTGGCCAGGAGCAAGGTGGCAAGGAGGCTGACGGACAGCTGGCCCGCGGCCTTCTTGCAGTTGGTTATGTTGTGATGTATGTATTTCATATTAGTATAATTCATAAATTTTCATTCTGCATGATGAACTAAGCGTTAGAACGAGACGTTTACACCCAGCGTGTATTTACGCAGGTTGGGGTAGCGGGTGTACGTGCCGCCATACGATGCCCATGCCTTGTCGGGGTAGGGGTTGTAGAAGTTGATAGCGTTCTGCACAGTCAGGTTCAGACGGACGCTGCTCAGTCCTATCTTGTTGGTCCATGCCTTGGGAAGAGCGTAGGCCACGGTGATGTTGCGCAGGGCTACGTTGGCAGCGTTGACCATCCAGAAGGTAGAAGCAAGGTTGTTCAGCGAGTAGCGCATGTTAGGCATGCTGGCCTCGAGGTTGCGCGGCACGGTGATGTTGCCCTGGGCGTCGTAGATGTCCTTGTAGTTGAACATGTCGGCAAACGACGACGGCATGTTCTCGTACTCGTAGTTGGTGGCTGCCTGGCGGAAGTTGGTCTGGATCATGGCCTTCGCACCCCAGCTGGCGGCCAGCTGGGCCGACAGGGTGAGGCTCTTCCACGAACCACCGAAGTTCAGCGTGAAGCCGTAGGGGCAGCTGGAGTGCTCGCTGATGCGGACGTAGTCGTTCTTGTCGATCTTGCCGTCGGGACCGCCCCACGTACCGTCGCCGTTGTTCTCGCCACGGACGTCCTTGTAGATGAGCATACCCGGATAGATGGCGTCCTTCTTCAGTCCGCAGTACTCGGTGATGTTGTACTTGGTGAAGTACTCGTCGATGTCCTGCTGCGAACGGAACATGCCAATGCACTGGTAGCCCCAGACGCCACGGTCGGCACGTCCGCCGCGCACGATGCCGTCAAGGTCGGGGATGGCCTGGAAGTTGCTCTCGAGGATTTCGTTGTCGCTGTAGCCCGTCGACAGCTTTACCCAGTAGTTGATGTCCTTGCCTATCTTGTCGCGCCAGCCCAGCGTGAGCTCCCAGCCCCATGAGTTGATGCGGCCGTAGTTCTCAGGCGTGGCCTGCGTACCGACGGTGGCAGGGAAGTCCTCCGTACCGGTACGGACGGCAAAGAGGTCGCGGCCACGGTCGAAGTAGTAGTTGAAGTTGACCGACAGGCGGCTCTTCAGGAAGCGCATGTCGATACCGATGTTGGTCTTGTAGGTCTTGTCCCAGTGTACGTCGCTGTTGACGCCGGCCTTAGGCATGACGTCGCCGATGCCCACGGGGTTGTTGGTACCCTTGTTGCCGAAGACGGCACCCTTGGCCAGGTCGCGGTTGTAGAGCTGTGCCCACAGCCAGGCACGGATGTTGTCGCGACCCATGAGGCCCCAGCTGGCACGAATCTTCAGGAAGTCAATCCAGGTGACCTTCTCCTTAAACCAGTTTTCCTCGCTGATGACCCAGCCGACACTGAACGAGGGGAAGAAGCCCCAGTAGTTCTTGGGAGCAAACTTGGTGGAGGCGTCGGAACGCATGAGGAACTCGAAGAGGTACTTGCTGGCGTAGGCGTAGTTCACACGGCCAACGTAGGAAAGCATACCGCTCTCGGCACGGTTGAAGTCGGTAGACTGGTCACCGTCGGCACCCATCGAGCGGCTCTGTCCGTCGTGGTAGGCTATGGGGTTGGTGACGGTGCCTGTGACGTACTCCGTCTCCGACTCGCTCTTCTCGATGGAGAACAGGGCGTTGACGTCGTGCTTGCCAAACTGGCGGGCATACTGCAGCGTGAAGTTGAACTGATAGCTCTGCGTCTCGGTCATGTTGCGGCGCAGGTAACCCTCGCTGGCCAGCTTCAGCAGCGAGAAGTTCGACGTGGCATTGTAGGGGTCCTCGTCTAAATAGAGGTGGTTGCCGCTACCGGCGCGGTTGATCAGCCGATAGATGTCGAGCGACGTGCTGGCGGTGTTGGTCTTTGCCGAACTGATGTTCTTCGAGTACGATACTTTTGCCGACAGTCCTTTCAGCGGCTTGATCCAGCCAAGGTCAAACTCGAGGCTACCGTTGATGCTGAGGTTGTGAGACTTCGTCTGGGCGTTGTCGCTGCTGTTCTGCACGGCACGGAAGTTGTACAGGCGGGTTGCCGACGTCGGCGTGGTGTTCTCCATGCCGGAGTAGGCTATGGGGTAGCCTCCCATGTAGTCGGGTATGAATGGCAGATGCGTCATCAGCCACTTGTAGTCGTAGTCGGTGCCACCGCCCTCGGGAGCTACCGAGTTGTTACGCTCGCCCCAGTCGCCGCTGACCTGCAGGGCGCTCTTGACGTACTTGCCTATCTTGCCGTTCACGCCGGCACGGAAGTTGTAGCGGTCGTAGGACAGGCGGCCGATGTTACCGTCCTGGTTGTAGTAGCTGACACTGCCGAAGTAGGTGGCCTTGTCGTTACCGCCGTTGATGTTGACGTTGTGGCGCTGGGTGAAGGCAGCCTTCCACTCGCGGTCCAGCAGGTCGTAGTTGATGTTGCGTGCAGCCTCGATCTCGTCTTGCTGGAACAGCTGGGTGCGCAGCTCGATGTTATCCTGCGTCGACGTGTTGGCAGCGCGTATCGTGTTGTACACCTTCATGTAGTCGGCCGAGTTGAGCATCTTAGGCGTGTAGAGGGCGTTGGTCCATCCAAACTGGCCCGAGTAGGATATCTTCGGAGCACCCTGGTCGCCCTGCTTGGTCTTGACGAGCACGACACCGTAGGCGGCACGTGCACCGTAGACGGCGGCTGATGCGTCCTTCAGCACGGTGATGCTTTCCACCTCAGAGACGTCGAGGTTGTTGAAAGCCTCCTCGGTAGAGATGAATCCGTCGATGACGTACAGCGGCTTGGGGTCGGCATCGCCACCACGCGTAGCGTCAGGGGTGACGCTGGTAGCCACTGCGCTCTGTCGGATTTGCAGCGAGGGCGTCTCGCCCGGTCGTCCGCTGCCACTGCTGACGCTGACGCCGTTGAACTGACCCACGAGGGCGTCGCCGAGGCTACCCACCGAGAGGTCCTGTATGTCCTTCGGCGATACGGTCTCGATGGCGCCGGTGACGTTTTTCATCTTCTGCGTACCGTAACCCACAACGACAACCTCTTCCAGGCTCTGTCGGTCTTCCTCCAGTGTGACGGTACCGCCGGGCTTGACGGT
>CAMPCG010000257.1 GCA_946644025.1 uncultured Prevotellaceae bacterium
CAACGGCAAGTACTACCTCTACGCCCCGCTCCACGGCCACGGCATCGGCGTGCTCGTGAGCGACTCACCCTACGGTCCGTTCCGCGACCCCCTGGGCCAGCCGCTCGTGTGGCAGAAGGAGCACTGGTACGACATAGACCCCACGGTCTACACCGACAACGACGGACAGGCATACCTCTACTGGGGCAACCCCCACTGCTACTACACCCTGCTCAACGACGACATGACCTCGGTGAAGGGCGGCATCACGCAGCTGCCCCACATCGACAATTACCAGGAAGGCCCGTGGTTCTACAAGCGCGCCGACAAATACTACCTGGGCTTTGCCTCCACCTGCTGTCCCGAGGGGCTGGGCTACGCCATGAGCGACAGCCCCACCGGTCCCTGGACATCGACGGGCTACATCATGCGCAACACGCACCGCACCCGTGGCAACCACCCCGGCATAGCCGACTACAAGGGCCACACCTACATCTTCGGCCAGGACTACGACCTGATGCACCTTGAGACCTTCAAGCACCACGAGCGCCGCTCCGTGTCGGCCGCCGAGATGAAGTACAACGCCGACGGCACCATCCAGGAAGTGCCCTACTGGCTCGACCTCAAGCCCCTGGAGCAGCTGCAATGGCTCAACCCCTACCGCCGTGTGGAGGCCGAGACCATGAACTGGGGCTACGGCCTGAAGTCGGCCAAGATGGGCATCAAGAACACTGGCGTGGTAGCCGACATGCCCACCTCCACCGGTCGCCGCAACATGTACATCTACGACATCGACGACGGCGAGTACATCCGGCTGCGCGGCGTGGACTTCAAGCGCGGAGCCAAGAGCTTCACCGCAGCCGCCGCGTCGACGGGCAGTTGCACCGTCACCCTGCGCCTGGACGGACAGAACGGACCCGTCATCGGCACACTCGTCATCGGCAGCACCGGACAGGCCGACACCTTCCGCACCTTCACCACCAAGGTGAGCGGGGCTAAGGGCGTACACGACCTCTACATCTGCTTCTCAGCCACCGACGGAGACACCTGCCTGGACTACTGGCAGTTCAAGTAAGTTATTCAAGGGGGAGTGAAAAGGACGATAGTTCCAGCACTTACATAAAGGCAGAGAGATTCATCCCTTTCACTCCCCTTTCACTCCCCTTTCACTCACCTTTCACTCCCTATTAGTAAAACAAAATGAAAGTGCTACTGATTAACGGAAGCCCCAGGGCCAACGGCAACACCTTCTTGGCCTTGAGCGAGGTGGCCCGTACACTGAATGAAGAGGGCATCGACACCCAGATTATCAGCATCGGCAAGCAGGCCGTCCAGGGATGTATTGCCTGCGGCATGTGCGGCAGAGAAGGCAAATGCACGTTTCGTGACGACCTCTACTTCCAAGTGATGCGCGCCCTGAAGGACGGCGTCGACGGCCTCGTCGTCGGCTCGCCCGTCTACTATGGCGGCCCCAACGGCTCGCTGTGCGCCCTGCTCGACCGCGTGTTCTACTCGCTGGGCAACGAGCTGCGCTTCAAGCCCGGCGCCAGCGTGGTCGTATGCCGCAGGGGCGGAGCGTCGGCCGCCTTCGACCGTCTGAACAAATATTTCACCATCATGAACATGCCACTCGTCAGCTCGCAGTATTGGAACATGGTCTACGGACAGACTCCGGGACAGGCAGCCCTCGACGAGGAGGGTATGCAGACCATGCGCACGCTGGGGCGCAACATGGCCTGGATGATACGCAAGCTGAACGTCAGCGCTGACGGACACCCAGAGCAGGAAAGTCCCTTGTTCACCAACTTCATCAGATAGCCAGGCGCTCTCTACATGACGACTCGGGCGGATTGCACGGCAGTCCGCCCTTTTTTGTTCTTTCCCTCCAAGACCGACAAAGCCCGGCCTTTGCCCAAAACACTGCTGCCAGACCGACAGGCAATTACCTGTGGTAGAACTTCCTGAGACGCTCCCTGGGGCTCATGCGTGCAAAGGTGCGCCACTCGTTAGCCCCCTTCTCCCGGCATTGCGCTACGTAGTCGGGGTCGTCCATGTGGCGGTAGGCCTCGAGCTCGAAAGGGTTGATGCGGTAGGCGGCGTTCTTCATGCGGCGGTTCTGTGGCAGTGCGCGCAGGGTGTACCAGAAGTAGAGCAGGTAGAAGAGCAGCCACGAGTCATGGACAGACTGCGCCTGTCGCAGGTGGATGGTCTCGTGGCGGTGCAGGCTGCTGTCGTGGTCTGCATGCCGAGCGTCCGTCTCGCTGGCAGCAACGATGATGCCGAAGAAAGTCATGGCCTCGTAGCCCTTGCGAAGCCAGAAGCCGTCGGTGAACACGCTCATGGTGTCGATGCGGCTGGGACGTCGCACGTGTGCCAGCAGGCGGAATATGCGGAAGGGGTTCGACACGATTTTAATTACCGGAAATAATAGAGCATTTTCTTGTAGGACAGCTTCAGCTTCCAGCGCAGCCGCTGCAGGAAGTCGTCGGCCGAGAGCGAGGAGCTGAATCGCCCTATTACCGTTCCCTGCTGCACGATGGTGGGCTGACACCACAGGTAGGTGATGACGTCCTTGTGGAGCAGGTAGTTGTGGTAGCCGTCGATGGCCAGTTCGCAACGGTTCCGGCGCACGTCGTCGAGGATGGCCTCGGCAGCCAACCGGTTGATGAAATAGCCCCCGGCATAGCGGTCTTTGTCGCCGGGATAGAGCATCTGCCCCTTCCGTCGCCGGCTGCGCGGCACGAAGAGGAGGGCGCTGTTCTCGTAGGAGATGATGACAGGCTCGTGGGCCCAGCGCTGCTCGTACTCCCTCAGGCTCTGGTTAAACTTCGGGCCGAAGTTCCTGTCCAGTACGGCGTCGTCCTCCAGAATGAGGGCCCCGGGCAGGTCGGCTTCCACGATGTGCTCGTAGGCATAGAGGTGCTTCAGGGCGCAGCTGGTGATGGGGCTCACGCGGTACATGTCGTCGCGCCCCTGCTTGAAGTACCGGGCCAGGACGTCGTCAGTGATGTCGTCCATGTCGCCCTTCAGGATGTAGGTGAAAAACATCTTCTCGGCCTTCATCTGCCGTTCTATGCTCTCGGCCCTGTCCTTGAAGCTGGCCACGTGGACCACCAGGGTGGGATATTTCGTCAGTTCGCAAATCATCGCTCGTCGCTGTTTATGTTGGCAAAATTACGAATAAATGATGATATGGCCAAATTTTATTGCCCTTTTGCGCAAATCGTCCCAAACTTTTGGTGGTATTGGCAGAAATGACTACCTTTGCAGCCAAAAAGAAGCCCCCACCAACCTCCCCCCGAAGGGGAGGCTTCAGCCGCGCAAGCTTCCCTCCCCTTCGAGGGTAGGGGCTTTTATTAAATCTCATAACCTTATGAACGGACTGTACACCATTCTGCTCCTTCTGTTGAGCAATGTTTTCATGACGCTGGCCTGGTATGGCCACCTGAAGCTTCAGGAGACGGGCGTCTCCAACAACTGGCCCCTGCTGGGGGTCATTCTTTTCTCCTGGGGCATCGCCTTCTTTGAGTATTGCTGCCAGGTGCCGGCCAACCGCCTGGGATTCATCGAGAACGGAGGCCCCTTCAACCTGGTGCAGCTGAAGGTGGTGCAGGAGTGCATTTCGCTTACCGTCTTTGCCGTTATTGCCAACATCATGTTCCAGAACCATCTGCACTGGAACCACATCCTGGCCTTCATCCTCATCATCTGCGCCGTCTACCTGGTATTTATGAAGTGAAGAGCCCCCACCAACCTCCCCCCGAGGGGGAGGCTTCAACCGCGCAAACTCCCCTCCCTTCGGGGGAGGGGTTGGGGGTGGGGCTTCCCCCAACACTCACCCCAAAGCCCCACCCAAACACCCAACACCCTTATGATAGTTTCTGAAGAAGAAAGGCGGCTGGAGAAGCGCATCCGCGAGCGTTTCGTGAAAGCCTTTGCCACGTGGGAGCTGCTCTCCGACGGCGACCGCGTGCTGGTGGGGCTTTCCGGCGGCAAGGACTCGCTGTGCCTGCTCGAGATGCTGGGCCGCAGGGCCAAGATAGACCACCCGCGCTTCACCGTCGAGGCCATCCACGTACGCATGGAGGAGGTGGACTACCAGACGTCGACCGCCTTTCTCGAACGCTTCTGCAGCGAGCTCGGCGTTCGCCTGCACATCGTCACCACCAGTTTTCCCAACACTCCTCACTCCCACGCAAAGCCCGCCTGCTTCCTCTGCTCGTGGCAGCGCCGCAAGCAGATGTTCAACCTGGCGCAAGAGCTGGGCTGCAACAAGATTGCCCTGGGCCACCACCAGGACGACCTGCTCACCACGGCACTGATGAACCTCTTCTTCCAGAGCCGCTTCGAGACCATGCCCGCCTGTCTCCAGATGGACAAGATGCCGCTAAAGATTATCCGTCCGCTATGCCTGGTACACGAGGCCGACATTGCCCGCTACGCCGAGCTGCGCGGCTATGAGAAACAGGTGAAGCGGTGCCCCTACGAGGCCGACACCCAACGCAACTCCATGCGGCAGCTGCTCGACACCATCACGGCCGAAAATCCCGAAGCAAGACACTCCCTCTGGAACGCCCTGTTAAGGGAGCAAAAAGTTTGAACCATTATTTTTCCGAAAATCTTCAAACCAAGGCAGCGTTTGTACAAACCAAGGCAGCGTTTGTATAAACCAAGGCAGCGTTTGTACAAACGCTGCCTTGGTTTGTAGATTTCCCCTACCCTTCCTACATTTAATATACGGGCAAAGGCAACTTTTGAAC
>CAMPCG010000258.1 GCA_946644025.1 uncultured Prevotellaceae bacterium
CAACGACGTGCAGGCCGTGGCCATACAGTGCTGGGACTCGCTGGAGCAGAACTACGGCTGCGCCCCGTGCGTGACGATGTCGATGCTCTCGGACAAGCTCATCCCCGCCGCCTGCGAGACCGACCTGGCCGGGGCCGTGTCGATGTATGCCCTCGCCCTGGCCTCTGGGCAGGCGCCGGCGCTGCTCGACTGGAACAACAACTTCGCCGAGGAGCGCAACAAGTGTGTCTGCACCCACTGCGGCAACTTCCCCCGCGGCTTCATCGGCAACGACGACCTGAAGCTCGGGCCCCTCGGCGTGCTCGGACGCACACTGGGCAAGGTGAACACCTTCGGAGCCGTCTACGCCAAGGTGTCGGAAGGGCCCTTCACCTTCTTCCGCATCTCTACCGACGACACCCGCGGCTGCATCAAGGCCTATCTGGGCAAGGGCGACATTACCAACGACCCCTACGGCATGGACGGATGTATCGCCGTGACGAAGGTCGAGAACCTTCAGCGGCTGATGAAGTACATCTGCAAGAACGGCTTCGAGCACCACGTGGCCATGTGCCGCACCGACGTGGTCGAAATCGTCAGAGAGGCCATCGAGAGCTACCTTGGCTGGCAGCTATATGTCCACAATGAAGATTAAAGATTGGAGATTATCTTAGCGTGGCGGCCACCATTTCGGCGCAACGCTCACCATCTACCCCTGCAGAGACGATGCCTCCCGCATAGCCGGCGCCCTCTCCGCAGGGGTAGAGGCCTTCTAAGGCGACATGTTGCAGGGTATCGGGATGGCGGACGATGCGCACGGGGCTCGACGTGCGTGTCTCCACGCCGATGAGCACGGCCTCGTTGGTGAGGAAGCCTCGGGCCTGCTTTCCAAAATGTTGGAAAGCCTGCTGCAGCCTACTGGCGATGGGCTTTGGCATCCAGAAGTGCAGGGGCGACGCAATAAGCCCCGGCGCGTAGGAACTGCGCGGCAGGTCGGCGCTCAGGCGTCCGTTCACGAAGTCGGCCATGCGCTGCGCCGGAGCCGTCTGCCTCATGCCGCCCTGCTGCCAGCAGAGCCGCTCCAGCTGTTCCTGGAAGGCCATCACTTTCAGGGGAGAGTCAGGACTTCCAAACTCCTCACTCTTAACTCCTAACTCCTCACTCTTAACTCCAAACTCCTCACTCATCAGGTCTTCCGGACGAATCTCGACCACCATGCCGCTATTGCTCCACTGTGTGCCGCGGCTGGCGGGGCTCATGCCGTTGACCACCACCTGCTCGGGGCCTGTGGCCGCCGGTATGACGAAGCCTCCGGGACACATGCAGAAGCTGTAGACGCCGCGGCCGCCGACCTGCGTGACGAAGGAATACTCGGCTGCGGGTAGCCACCGTCCGCGGCCCTCGCGCCGGTGGTACTGTATCTGGTCGATGAGATGAGCGGGGTGTTCCAGGCGCACGCCGACGGCAATGCCCTTCGGCTCGAGACCGCCAAAGGAGGGTAGAGTGGCAAGGTATTGGTAGACGTCGCGGGCAGAGTGGCCCGTTGCGAGGATGACAGGGCCGAGAAACTCGGTGGTGATGTTGGGGGCTGGGTGTCGGGTGACTTCTGCCCGTACACCGATGACCTTGGAACAGCGCAAGTCATTCCTCTCACTACTCACCTCTCCACACTCACCCCCAATAATCAGCCCCGTCATCTTCGTCTGGAAATGCACTTCGCCGCCGCAGTTGATGATGGTGCGGCGCATGGCCTCGATGACCTGTGGCAGCCGGTCGGTGCCGATGTGCGGGTGAGCGTCGGCCAGGATGTTGGTCGAAGCCCCGTGCTGGCAGAACACGCGCAGAATCTTCTCCGTGTTGCCGCGTTTCTTCGAGCGTGTGTAGAGTTTCCCGTCGCTGTATGCCCCTGCTCCACCCTCTCCAAAGCAGTAGTTGCTCTCGCCGTCCACCTGCTGCGTGGCCGAAATGCGGGCCAGGTCCTTCTTCCGTTCGTGTACGTCCTTTCCGCGTTCCAGCACGATGGGCCGCAGCCCCAGCTCTATGAGGCGCAGGGCAGCGAAGAGCCCGGCGGGACCGGCCCCTACGACGATGACCTGCTGACGGCCCGAGACGTCGGGATAGTCGATGTGCTCAAACTCGTCGTCGGCGGGCTGCTCGTCGACGTATATGCGCACGGTGAGGTTGACGAAGATGGTTCGCTGGCGGGCGTCGATGGAGCGTTTCAGTATGCGTACAGCTTTCAGCGCGTCGGGGGCAATGCCTTTCTCCTGACAGATATAGCTGCGCAGGGCGCCATCGCTGGCGGCCACCTGCGGCAAGAGGCGTAGCTGGAGTTCGGAGTTCATGGTTTACGTTTGATGCTGAAGAATCCTATGCGGTGGTTGCGGCCCTTTCGTCCCAGGGTGCGCAGCTGGTAGATGCCGTCGGGTATGCCGTTCACGCTGATGGTGGGCGCATAGCGGCGAGTGGCGACGGGCTTTCCAAGAAGTGTCTCGATGATGATGAAGTCGGCATCGTAGGGATAGCCCAGCTGTGGAATCCTCACCGGCCGGCCGTCGGTGATGGCTATCTCGGGCTTGGCGTAGGCCGGTCCGGCGTTGACCAGCAGCTGTGCGGGTTCGCTCTCCTGGCCGTAGCGGTCCATGGCCGTCACGGCGAAGTTCATGCGGCTTCCCGTCTTCCCCAGGTCGACGGCGCAGCGGTGCAGCTTCGTGGCCACGATGTTCTCGGCGCGGCTCACGTCTACGGGGAAGTCCTCAGAGGCGTAGAGGTTGTAGGTGTCGGATGTCGGGTTCCACGAGAGGATGCTTCCTTTCAGCGTCAGCCCCTGCGGCTGCGGTGGCGGCGTTGCTCCGCTCCACGTCATGGGCGGCACCAGCGCCGGCGTCTGGCAGAAGCGCTTGGTGAAGTCGTAGACACCCTTGAAGTTGTCGCAGAGGAACTTGGCGCGGAAGTGGCAGAAGCCCATTCCCAGCTGTCGCAGCACGTGCATCTCGCGCTCCACGACGTCGGCCGTCCAGTTTCCCTCGCGTGGGTCGAGGAAGTAGGTGCCCAGTCCTCCGGCGACGGTGCGTCCGTGGGCGTTCTCCTGCCAGTCGATGGCGAAGGGGTAGAAGTGGTTTCCGCGGAAATACATCATGGGGTAGAGCTGGTCCATGAGTCCCAGCCGGAGCCACTCCTGAGCGTCCTGGCACACGGCTGTGCGAGCGTTCCACCCGCCGCTGCGGTATCGGTGCAGGTCGTCGTGCTTGCCAACGGGCGAGCACGACATCTTCACCCAGGGCTTCTCGCCCTTCACCGCCTGGCTGATGGCCCTCACGATGCGGGTGATGTTCTCGCGTCCCTGCTGGCGGCTCACCTTCAGCTTCCACGTCTCGGGGTAGCGAATGTAGTCCAGGTGTATGCCGTCCACGTCGTAGTTACGTACAATCTCGCGGCACACGCGTGCCAGGTATTCCGCCGTCTGGGGCATTTCGGGGTCCATGTATCCGTCTTCGCCGATGTGTCTTATCAGCGAGGGGTACTGCCTTCGCAGCTGCTGGCATCCCGTGGCGTTCCATTTTCCCACGGGCAGCGTCACCACCCAGGCGTGGCACTCCATGCCGCGCTCGTGGCAGAGGTCGATGCAGAGCTGCATCGGGTCGTAGCCCGGCGAGCGCCCCGGTGTTCCGCTGACGCATCCGTCCCAAGGCTCGAGGGCCGAGGGGTATACCGTCGTGGCACGCACGCGGGCCTGGAAGAGCACGGTGTTGATGCCGGCTTCCTTCAGCCGGTCGAGCATCTGCCGCAGCTCCTCGCGCTGGGCCGATGCGTAGTAAGAGTGGGGCCAGTCAATGCCGCCGATGGTGGCCAGCCATACCGCCCTGACCTCGTACTTCGGCGACTGGGCGTGAAGGCCCTGTGCGGAGAGCACGAGGGAGAGAAATAAGAAGAATAAAAATCGCATCACTATAAACTATGCACTACAGGTAGACCGTGGCCTGTAGTTTCCACGTCTTCACCTTCGACTCGTCGTAGCTCTCCCTGTTGGTCAGCTTTCCCCAGGTGATGTCGCCCGTCGAGCCCATCTCGATGTTGTAGGCCACGCCCACCTCGAGCATCTTCAGAAGGTAGACGCCGGCGCCGAAGTTCAGGCTGAAGGCCGACTTCTTCATCTGGAAGGTGTTCTCGTAGCTGTCTTTGCTGGTCCAGCTGAACTCGCTGTTGCCCACGTTGAAGGCCACCTGCGGACCGGCTGCCAGGTAGATGCCGGTGCCCGTGGCGGGGACGAGGTTGAGGTTGAAACGGGCGTTCACGGGGATGCTGATCTGCTTAATCTTCATCGTCTGCTCACCCACAATCTTCACCTCGCGCTGGTCATAGAGCACGGCGCCGTCGGCACTGAAGCCCATCGGCAGCCCTACCTTCACAGCCGGGCCGATGAACCATCCGTAATGGCCCTTGCTGAGGAACTTTTCCTTGTCGAACGACAGCGAGGCGCGGGTGGTGCCCGCTCTCACGCCAAAATCAATTCCCTGTGCTCCGGCGGGCATCGCGGCCAGGCAGAGCAGCGTTGTTAAGGTAATAAAGAACTTTTTCATAATTATAATTTTTCAAGTTTCGCTCTCGCTCAACTTTCGTAGTTAGAAGTAGATAGAAGTAGTAAAAGGGAGATAGAGGTCATTTGTTTGAGCATTTATGGCATCGAAGAGTTGCAGTCTATCGACTTCTAACTACTTCTAACTCCTTTTTACTACTTCTTACTACTC
>CAMPCG010000259.1 GCA_946644025.1 uncultured Prevotellaceae bacterium
CCGCCCCGCGGGTTGGCAAATGCCGACACGGAGCGCGCCAGCTTCTCGGCATCCTCTACACGGTATTTGAAGTCCTGCTGCTGGTGCTCGCCCTCGCTGATGAGCCGCAGCACGTATCGGCGTTCGTCTGTCCACATAGCTCGCTTCTCTTGTAATAAAGGCCTACCGCCCCTTCACCTCGCGCAGCACCACATAGATTATCACCGGCGCACCCATCAGCGGCGTCACGGCGCCCAAAGGAATCACACCGCTCTCGCCCGGCAGGAAGCACACCAGGTTGCACAGCAGTGCCACCACCGAGCCGCACACGGCCGTGCCTGGCATCAGCACGCGGTGGTCGTCGGTGCGCAGCAGCAGCCGCGCTATGTGGGGCACGGCCAGGCCGATGAACGAGATGGGGCCGCAGAAGGCCGTCGTGATGGCCGTCAGCAGGCCCGTGCTCACCAGCAGCAGGTTGCGCGTGCGACGGATGCTCACACCCAGGTTCTCGGCGTAGCGGTCGCCCAGCACCAGCGCGTTGAGCGGCTTGATGAGCAGCATGGCGCACCCCATGCCCGCGAGCGTCGTCGTGGCGAACACGGGCATCTGGCGCATGCTTACCCCGCCGAACGACCCCATGCCCCACACCATGTACGACTTCACCCCCTCGTCGGTGGCGAAGAAGTTGAGCAGCGTGATGGCCGACGACGACAGGTAGCCTATCATGATGCCGATGATGAGCAGCATCACGTTGTTGCGCACCAGCGTGGAGAACACCATGATGATGCCCATCACCGCCATCGCACCCACGAACGCCGCCACGATGATGGCCACGAAGCCGCCCACCTGCAGCGAACCCACCGACAGCGAGCCGCCCAGCAGCAGCATCGTCAGCGCCACCCCCAGGCCCGCGCCGCTGGAGATGCCGAAGATCGACGGGTCGGCCAGCGGGTTGCGGAACAGCGTCTGCAGCATCAGGCCGCTGACGGCCAGCGCGCCGCCGCACAGCACCGCCGTGATGGCCTGCGGCAGGCGGCTCTCGAGCACAATGTAGCGCCACGAGGCCTTCGTGGTGTCGCCGCCCGTCAGGATGCTCAGCACCTCCGTGGCCGGAATCTTAATGCTGCCCGTCAGCAGGCAGCCTGCAAACAGCGCCACCAGCAGCACGGCCAGCAGCAGTAGCAGGTAAAGGTTCTTGGTCGTCTTCATAATAATAGATGTGGTGTACTTCTGTTACTCGCCCCACCCCCCATCGACCCTGACCGACAGCGTGGTGGCGTCGAAGCTGACGCCTGGGCGCTCGATGAACGCGCGCAGACAGCCTGCCTGGGCCAATTCACGCGCCGTGCCGATGTGCAGGCCGCCGGTGGTCATGAGCCACAGCGTGTCGGCCACCTGCAGGGCCAGCTCCAGGTCGTGGGTAGAGAGGAAGATGGTCTTGCGGGCCTCGCGGCTGATGCGCCGCAGCAGCAACAGCATCTCTACCTTGCTGGGGTAGTCGAGGAAGGCCGTCGGCTCGTCGAGGAAGATGACCGGCGTCTGCTGCGCCAGCGCCTTGGCTATCATGACCTTCTGGCGCTCGCCGTCGCTCAGCGTCGAGACGAGGCGCGCCCTCAGCGCCTCGATGCCCACGAGGGCTATCGACTCGCCGACGATGCGGTGGTCGTCGGCCGTCAGGCGGCCCCAGAAGCCGGTGTAGGGCGAGCGCCCCATGGCCACCATCTCCTCGACGGTCATCTGCTGAACGTCGGGGCGCTCGGTGAGCACCACGCCGATGGTCTTGGCCAGCTGGCGCTCGCTGTAGGTGTCGAGGTCGGTGCCATTGATGCTGATGGTGCCCGCAAGCTTGGGCTGGAAGGCGGAGAGCGTGCGCAGCAGGGTCGACTTGCCTATGCCGTTCTGGCCCAGCAGGCAGGTCAGCTCGCCGCTGCGTATGGTGGCGTTGATGTCGTGGGCTACGGTGCGCGTCGACTGCTTCGTGCGGTAGCCGATGTCAAGGTGTGTCAGTCGGATGGTTTCTTCTGCCATGTCGTTTGTTAGTGATTTCAGGCGGGTGGGGTGTCGGTGGGTTAGGGGGTGCTCACTTGCCGGTGATGTGCTTCTGGCCGTTGCTGATGATGACCGTGGCGGGGCGGACGCTGCCCGTCGGGGCGGGGCGGCCCTGCAGGTCGAAGACGGCGGCAGGGTGGCTGCGGGGCTGCTGGTCGGGCGTCGTGGGCTGCAGGCCGAGGGCGTTGGCCTCGTCGGTGACGGCGATGTTGAACGGGCGCGTCATGGTGTGGCCCGTCGCCGGGTCGCTGACGGTCACGGGGACGCTGTAGAGCTGCTTGATGACGCCGCGGACGGTCATCACCGGCCCGTCGAACGACCACGTCAGGCCGTTGCGCGGATGCGTGGTGGGATCGTCGACGACGTCGAACGTCTCGAAGCCGGCAAAGTAGGGGCGCAGGTCAATGGTCGTCTCGGCGTCGGGCAGCAGCGTGAAGTGGGGGTGTGCCAGCCAGTCGAGCCACTCCTCCAGGTCAGTGTAGCCGTCGCCGTCACGGTCGCCGTTGTTGTTGGGCGTGGCAGGGTCGGTGGCCGCCAGCCGCTCGTACCAGTCGGCAATGCCGTCGCCGTCGGTGTCCCAGTCAGCGGGGCGCTGCGCGTCGGCGATGTTCAGGCCGGCGAAGCCCTCAGCGTCCGACTCGCGGTCGATGAGGCCGCGCTTGCGGGTGTAGTGGCCCACGGTGGACGTTGTCCCCGTGAGGGTCTCGCTGACCATGCGCGCGTCGTGGTTGCTCAGCGCCGGCTGGTTGCAGCCCACGTCGCTCAGCACGTCCTGGTAGGCCGCCTCGGCCGTCTGCACGGTGGCGTGGCTCTCGAAGAACGGTGCCGCCGCCCACGGCTGCCAGTCGAGCTGCTGCCCGCCCGAGAGCTCGTAGCGGTAGGTGACGCCCTCCTGGTCGCGGGTCAGCGTGCCGCCGGTCTCCTGGCGCACGTTGCCGCTGACGTAGGCGCTCTGCGTGCCCTTGCCGGTGCCTTCGAACTGGTGGCGCAGCAGCAGGTTCTGGGTCGTGGCGGGGCCCTTCTTGTAGTAGTTGCCGACGAAGTTCAGCTCATGGGTGCCGCCGTCGGTGGCGCGGCTGCCCCAGTTGTAGACCACGTTGTTGAACACGTCGTGGTGGCCGTCGTAGTAGCCCCCGCCGTCGAGTCCGCCTGAGAGGCTCCAGTTGCGGCCCTCGTTGTGGGCCAGCAGGTTATGGTGGAACGAGCCCACGCTGCCCTCCGACTGTCCGCCGCCGATGGTGGCCGCGTAGCCGTGGTTCACCAGCCGGCCCTCGGCGGCATAGTGGCTGTGGCCGCAGTAGTTCAGGGCCTCGCTGATGAGCGTGCGCTGCAGCGTCAGGTTCCTGGCGTTGCGACTGGAGAAGCCCTCGTCGATGGTCCACGCTATGGAGCAGTGGTCGATGATGGTGTGGTCGGCACCCGCCGCTCCGATGCCGTCGCTGGTGTGGGCGTTGGGGCTGCTGCCGTCCCAGTCGTCGCCACCGCCCAGATGCAGGCGCAGGAAGCGGGCAACGACGTCGCTGCCCAGGCCCAGGGCGTGGCCGCGCAGCAGGATGCCCTGGCCGGGGGCTGTCTGTCCGGCAATGGTGACGCAGGGCTCGCTGACGCTGAGCCGGTCGTGCAGCACGATGGTACCGCCGACGTCGAAGACGATGGTGCGCGGACCCGTGAGCTGCGTCAGGCCGTAGCGCAGCGTGCCGGGCTCAGGGCTGGCGGGGTCGTCGTCGAGCGACGTCACGTGGTAGACCGTGCCGCCGCGGCCGCCGATGGCAAAGCGGCCGTAGCCCTCAGCACCGGCGAAGGCCAGCCGCCGCGGGCGGAAGGTCCACAGCTCGCCCTCGTAGATGCGGCCGTCGGCCGTCTCTTCGTCCACGCGCCAGTAGTAGGTCTTCATCGCGCTCAGGCCCGAGCGCTTCAGCAGCGTGGCCTCGTTGGCCACCACCTCCTTCAGCTCGTCGGGCGCAGTGCCCATGAGCACGTGGTGGCGCACGGCACCCTCGGCGCCCTTCCACTGCAGCGTCACCACGCCGCCGTCGCAGTTGGCGTGCATGTCGTTGTTGGCGGGGTAGGGCTTGGTGGCCGTCAGGCGGCTGTCGGCCTGGTTGAAGATGAGGGCGTTCAGCGTGACGGCTGTCGAGCTGTAGGTGACGCCGTCATCGGGCGTGGTGACGTAGCTCACGGTGACCGCCTGGCCCGACGAGCTGACGTCGAACTCCACGTACGACTGTCCTGACTCCTCGGCCTTCTGCTCGCGGTTGGTCTGCCGGATGCCCGTGAGGCGCAGTTCGCCGTCGACGTAGACGTCCAGCGGCGGCGCGTCGTAGCCGTTGATGTTGTTGTGGTAGGCCTGCAGGCTGTGCGTGCCCGTAGGCAGTCCGCTCACCGTGACGTCGAGCTTCACGGCGCCGCTGCTGATGTTGGCGTGGTCGTCCTTGAACGTGACGACGCCGTCGCCCACCAGCTTCGCACCCAGCGAGACGACGCCCTGCTTCCACCAGTCGGACATCACCGTCTGGCCCGCATACGCCGGGTCGCAGCGCAGCGTGACGGTCACGCCGTCGAAGGTGGCCGAGGCCGACGTTGCCTCGTTTACTGCCCAGGCCGTATAGCCCGGCTCCAGGCCCTCGCTCTCAGGGCGTCCGCCCTTGTTGAAGTCTATCTTCTGTGCCGTGGCCGC
>CAMPCG010000260.1 GCA_946644025.1 uncultured Prevotellaceae bacterium
CTCGTACCTCGAAAATCCCAACTTATTATTTGCATGTGACTTAGTTCGAAACCTTGTAACCCCACATGGTGACGCCCGTGGCGCTGTTCAGCAGGGTGAAGCTGACGGCCTTCTCGTTCTTTGGCTCGAGGGTCTGATAGACCATCACACCATTGTACTGTTCGCCCGTGAAGGCAATGGTGAAGTAGGACGTGCCGGCCTCGACCGACCACTTACCCGTCAGGGCACCCGTGACGTTACCCTGAGCGTCGAGCGTTACCTCGACCGGCTCGGCGTAAGCCTTCTGCAGGTGGTTGAGCTTGTAGTCGTGGACGAGCACCTTGTACTTACCGGGAATGTTGCTGCTGGCCACATACTGCTTCTTGGCTACGTTGGCGGTCTTCATGGCCTCGCCCGTATATTCGAACGGAGCAGCTACGAGCCAGCCGTTCTTGTTCTGGAACAGCTGGTGGACGCGTACCTGGTGACCTTCGCCCCAGTTCTGGAAGCGGGTGTGATAGACCAGATAGGCACGGCCGTCCTCGGCGGCAATGACGGAGTTGTGACCCTGCGAGCGCTCGCCGGAAGACTCGCCGGCACCACCCGTCAGCTGGTTGCCCCAGTTGCTGTAGGCACCGAAGATGTTGACGCCACGGTTGCCGTCGTTCTCTTCGGGACCGAAGTTGAGCATGTAATGGTCGTAGAGGGCTGCCGAGTTCTTGCTGTCGAAGTACGGGCCGTCAGGGTTCTGCGAACGGAAGACGCGCATCTGGTATCCACCGTTGTTGTAGTCGTTAGCGGCACCGCCGGCTGCCAAGCCGCCGTTGGTGATGAAGAGATAGTAGTAACCCTGAATGTACTCAATGTAGCTGGCCTCACCCGAAGCATAGAAGCCGCCGGCAATCTTCTTGCCGAAGTAGGGGTCGATGGTGATGCCGTCGCCGCTGCCCGTCAGGGTGTAGGTGTAGTCATAGTCGCGCAGACCGGTGTCCTCGTTGAGTTTCAGCATGTAGATGCCGCCGCTCCAGGAGCCGTAGGACATCCAGAGCTTGCCCTGCTCGTCGTAGAAGACGCAGGGGTCGATACAGTTAGGATAGCGCGTGCCCCAGGCATTGCCCGTGGCATAACGCTGAGGCAGCGAGGCCTGGGTGCCAATGACGAGCTCCAGGTCGGTGTCCTTATAGGCGTTGCCGGTGTGGAAGCCGCTGATGACGACGGGAGCCTGGTATATGTAGGGGCCGCTAATCTTGGATGCCGTGAGCATGACGATGCTGGAGTACCAGTAGTCGCCGTTGACGCTCATATACATACACCACTTGCCTAACTTCTTGTTATAGATAACGTCGGGGGCCCAGAGGTTGCCGTCGATGTTGTAGTTGGCATTGCCGCGCTTAGCCCAGGCTTGAGCGTCGAAAGCGGGAAGATCGACCTCGACACCGCCCTTCTTAACCTTCTTGACGGCCGGCGTGGTGAAAGCCACGTTGTTGGCTACGTTGATACTGGTGTTGCTGGCCCAGTTCACGGGCACCTCCTGCCATGACATCAGGTTGGTAGAACGGGCGTTGGCACGGTGGGAACCGAAGATGTAGTAGTACTTGCTTTCCGGGTCATAGACCACGCTGGGGTCATGGACGCTGACGCGCTTGAGGTCTGAGGGAGTGCCAATGGCCGTCTCGTCGTCGTCAGTAGTGCCCGGGTTGTCGCCGCCACCAGGTGTCGGAGTGACGGGGGTAACGGGTGTGGGGTCGTCGGGAGCATCGTCGCCGCCGCATGCTGCAGCAAAGACTCCGAGGCTCAGAAGGAGGAATAACTTTGATAAATGCTTCATTACTTTATTTTATTATAAACGATAAAATTGCCTGCGGACCTTTTGCAGTCCACAGGCAATCTGGTTATTGACTAATGATTATTCAAATACGAGGTGGCTACCATCAACCGTGAAGCGGAAATAAACATTGTCGCCATCGGTCGGCATGATGTTCTCGTAGCTCTGGAGATATTCTATGCCGTCGTTGCCCACCATGACAATATGGACGTCAACTGAACCGCCCTTGTTGGTGACGGAAACGGTACACATGGCCTCGTCCATTGCCGAGAGCCAGCCAGCCCAGTCGGCCTGGCCGCCGCTGAGAATGAGGTTGTTGTTGCCCTCGTAGCTGGCACCCCAACCGTAGTTGTCGGCACGTACCACGGCATACTCGGTGTTGTCCTCACGCGTCAGAACTACGCAGAAGTTGTTCCAGTTGTTGGCACCGTTGGTGAAGTTCTTGAAGCGCTGGCTGTAGGTCTTGCCAACGGGAACGTTGATCATCTCGGAGTGAGCACCCCAGAAGGCCGTCGAGTTATCCTCGGCACCAATGACGGTGTCGTACTCGATGTGGCTGTTATCAACGGTGAAGTTGAAGTAGAAGTTATTCGGGTCAACGGTGTTGATGCCGATGTAGTCCTGATAGTAGGTTACACCGTCGGTACCCACCATGATGCACTTGACGTCGGCTGTGCCGTCGCCATTGTTGGTGATGTAGGTGGTAACCTTGGCACCGTCCATGGCAGCAAGCCATGCACCCCAGTCAGCCTGGCCGCCGCTCGGCGTGCAAGCGTCGTAGCCGGTACCCCAACCAAAGTTGTCGGCACGTACCACGGCATACTCGGTAGCACCATCGGCGCTGCAGAGCACGATGCAGAAGTTGTTCCAGTTGTTAGCACCGCTGGTGTAGTTGGTAAAGTAGCTGACGAAGGTCTCGCCGGCACCTACCTTGATGTTGTCAGAGTGAGCACCCCAGAAGGCCGTCGTGTTGTCGGTAGCACCTACGGAGTCGTACATCTTGTCGGTCAGCTCGAACTGTGCGTAGCCCATGGCAGCCGTCGGGCTGTTCTCACCCTTGTAGGTCTTGCTGTAGGCTGCTACGAGGGTCTTCATGCCCAGGTTGGTCATGTCGGGAATGGCCTCGAACTTCAGGTCGGCAGCGGTGACGTCCTTCGTCACGCCCTGCTCGAACTCTACGGTAGCCGTTGCGTTGGCCACTACGTCCTCAAGGGCTGTACCTACCATCACTTTCTTGGCAATACCCTTCAGCGTCAGCTTGACGGGCAGCTTGTCCTCGGCAGAGGTGTAGCCGCCGATAGGCTCGATGTTGGACTGCAGGAAGTTGATGTAAGAACCCTCGGGAACGAGGAAGGCACGGATGTTCGTGTTAGAAGCGTCGGCATTCAGGTTGATCATGGCCGACTTCTGGGTATAGGTCTTCGTGACCGTACCGTTGGTCATCTTCACCACGAACTTCGAGGGGTCAGAGCGGTCGATGGTCAGAATGACGCGTCCGCCAAGCTTATCGACACCGGCATCGGTATCGGTATTGAAGGTCAGCGTGCTCTCTACGCAGCTGCGGTCAATGTAGTCGCCCCACTCGGAGTTGCCGCTGGGCTGGTTGTCGAAGCGGATGGCTCCGTACTCCTTGTAGTTGGCAGCACCACGGTCCTCGTCGTTACAGAGAATCATGGCGAAGTTCTTATAAGTATTCGAAGCAGAAGGATTGATGTTCAGGTTGAACACGGCATTCCATTTTGCACCGTCGGGAATCTGGTAATACTTGGAGAAAGCAGCCCACCAACCGGTAGAATAGTCGGTAGCACCTACGGTATAAACATCCTCCTCCATACCCTCGAGTTCGGGCTCGCCCTCGGAATTCTTGGAATTGGCAATAGAGTCAACTCGATCGGAAATCCAGTCAGGAGAATCTACGCTATAAAGGTCGGCACCTTCACAGCCCGTCATCAGCAGCAGGCCTACGGCAGCCACGCTGAATGCGGATGTTAATTTATTTAGATATTTCATAATGATTTACTATTTATGAATTTACGATTTACTATTTTTGTTGCTTAGAGTCCAACGACGGGGTGTATGGTCCAACCCTTGCTTGAGAAATATTCAGCGTTGCTGCTGGTGTTGTTAGCCGAGTTGCCAACGAGGTTGGGGTTGTCGTTCAGCGTGCCCTGGTAGATGGGCAGGAACTCGTGACCGTTCAGCCATGAATCGAAAGAACTCTTGCTGCAAGCACTGTAGTCAACAGCATCCTTCGGCGTATAGGTTATCTTACCGCTTTCGTAGTCGGCCTTGGTCCAGAAGTTGAAGGCACCATGCTGCTTGAGCTGCTGCAGACGGCCGCTGTCGTAGAAGAAGCCCCAACGGATGAGGTCGAAGCCACGACCAAACTCACAACCAAACTCCTTCGGACGCTCTACGTTGGCAATCTGCTCGAACAGCTTGTCTTTCGTGTTGAAATCAGCAAGGTTCAGGTTGCGCAGACCGGCACGGGCACGTACCTGGTTGATCCAGTCGATGGCCTGCTGTGTAGGACCGTTCACCTCGTTCTCGCACTCAGCAGCGCGGAGCAGCACGTCAGAGTAACGCATCAGGCGCAGGTTGATACCGCAGTGCAGACCTGTCACCACCTTGTCATAAATACCTGTACGCAGGTTGGTGTTCTTGGCAATGGGCAGTCCGCCGTAGTTGTTGTTGGTGACGAGGTAAGCGTCAGCCGTCAGTGGCAAGGTGTAAGCTACGTTTCCATACTCGAAGCCATCCCACTCGGGCTCGTAGGTACCGATGGTCCAGTAGAGACGCGGGTCGAGACTGCCGTCGGTAGTGCGCTCAGCCTTGAACAGGTTGTAGAGCCAGGGAGAAGCAGAGAGGTCAGCCCAGCC
>CAMPCG010000261.1 GCA_946644025.1 uncultured Prevotellaceae bacterium
CGCGCTCTGCCTCTAAGGATGGAATCTTCGAGAGGGCATCGCTCACCGTTCCTGCCTTCTCCAGGATAGTCCCTGCCACTGTGGTACGCATGGCGTCGCCCTTTACGCGGGTCTTCGGCAAGCGTCCCTTCACCACGACACCCTCCAACTGCTGCGTCTGGTTGTACCACAGCGCGGAGTCTGTCGTAATACTGTCGTTCACTTGCGGCCACATCATCGCGGCCGTCATCATTGCAGCACTAAAAACTGTCAGTCGTAATAGTTCCTGTTTCACACCTGTATTATTTTTAGGAATATGTTGCACGATAGCGAGCGCAAAATTACGCAGGCAGAGCATTTCCCGCAACTTTCTGGGATATTCTGCGTGGAAATGTGACGAATGGTGCTATTGTGAGCACCATCGAGCGACGCTCAATGGCAGGACCGTATGAAGGATGACCCTTAATCTGTTGCGAAATGCTTATGCTATCTCGATTTATTTTCGTACTTTTGCACCCGATATGAATGGTAGACAAAAGGAAACACTCCGTGTACGCATCGTCAGCGTCGGCATCACCTGCCTTGCCTTTGTCGTGTTCAAGCCTCTTGGCTTAGACGCGTTAGGGCTGATGCTGTATCTGCACTTCCTGGCTATTTGGGCGCTTGGGGTCGGTGTCTGTTATGTCACAGAGGGCGTCCTCACCCATATCCTGGGCATACCGGCATCGCTTGACAGGGGTGTCGATTATGTAATTCGCCGCAATCTGTGGTTTCAGCTGATTAACACCCCCTTGGAGGCACTTTTCATCTGTGCCTACCTCCATTTCCCCATGAACAGTGTCGGCGCCGCCGATCCGTTGTCGTGGAAGGGAATCTTTCACGCTATCCTGCTTCTGGCTTTCTGCTCCTTCCTCATCGGACTCTATTGGCGATATAAGTTCCGTAGCAGATACCTGGCATTAGAGCTGGAGGAGACACGAGAATTGAACAGCCAGCTCCAACTGTTGCAGAAAGATGCAGAGCACCGCGTGAAGCTATACGAGGAAGAAAAGGCCGGTTTAGCCGCATCCATAGAGCAGCCCTGCGACGACACCATCACCCTCACAGGGACTACCAACGAGAAAATCATGCTCTCCGTCTCCCACCTATTATATATAGAGGCGGTAGGCAATTACGTCAAAGTGGTTCACCGGCCTCAGGACCTGGTGCGTTCAGATATGCTCCGCGCCACATCGAAACAGATGGAAGAAACCCTGCAGGCCTATCCCATGATCGTTCGCTGTCACCGTGCTTTCATTGTTAACCTCGGTCAGGTGGAACATATTGTTTCAAAGTCCGGCTCCATGCACCTCGTCATGAAGCACAGCCACGATGCCATACCCGTCTCCCGCAGTCATGTTGCAGCCATCAAGGAGATCATTAAAGGGATTCTGAAGTATTAAGAACAAGGACTGCCCGGAGAAGGGAGGGGAGCTTTCGCGGATGAAGCCTCCCCTCGGGGGAGGTTGGTTGGGGTGCAAAAAAAGTCCGGTCATCAGGCCTTGATTGCCAGATAACCGGACTTGTTTATGGATTCGTCTTGTGTTGGCACACTTCAGATGCCTATTTCATACACCGCAGCACTTTCTTGTAGTATCGGTTGGTGGCGCGCACACTGTAGCGCGGACCGCCATTCCACGAACGGATAGCCTTTTCTACGTTGTTCGTCTTGTTGTGCTGAGACTGAATCAGGAGGAACATCTCTTTCGACTTTGCCGGGCTCTTGCGGTCGGCCATCGTGAAGCGCTTCTTTTTGCCGCGCTCCTTGAGAATGTTGTTGCATTCTCTCACCAATATCGGTGTGATCTGCATCACGCCTACTGAGTTCCCACTCACGGCGTTGGGGTCTCCTCCACTTTCCACCTCTATGATGGCCTCCATCACTGGGGTCCAGTCATAAGGTTCTGAACTTTCGTTTCCGTTTTTGCTCGCTCCTGCACTCAGGGGCATCAGGGTAAGAATCGAAAAGCTCAGACATAAATTCTTCACTAATCTTTTCATATACTCTATCGGTTGTGGGGCTTGGAAAGAAGCCCTCGTATTATTGCTTTTTTGCGTCGGTGCTCATCACGAGAACCTGCGTGGCGCTCATTTTCGGGTGCAAAGGTACGGCTATTTTGACAATCAGCGTGTCGTAACTCGCTGATTTGTACGCGCACAGCATAATTTTGTTGATATAGGTCAAGTTTTGCCGTAAATGGAGGGGGTGGGGTCCCTCAGAAGTTGCAGCCTACGGCCAGGGTGGCTGTCGTGAAGTCTCGTCCTTGACTGTAGGGGCTCTGCTCGTTGGCCTTGCGGTGGCTGAGGCTAAGGCGCAGGAAGGTGCGTAGGCGTGGCCCGGGCATGATGAAGGAGTAGGCCGCCGCGGCGCCTACGCGATACTGTGCGGCGGTGAGCCAGGTGAACTCACGCCACAGGTAGGCGTCCATCGTGGGTGGCTGCTCCTGCTTGTCGCTGGGTGTCTGGAAGGTGAAGTCCTCAAAGGGCTGACCACTGCCTTTGAGGAAGGAGAAGTCGACGGCGAAGGTCCAGTAGGCGGAGCTGCGGGCCGCAACGATGTTGCGGCACAGAGAGACGAAGGGCTCGTGGCTGGTGAGGTCTTGGCGGCGGGCGAAGGGGTAGACGTAGGCGGTCTGCTCGCGGTGATGCCAGTTGAGACCCAGGCGGAGACTCCATCGGGGGAGGGGCGGCTGGGTGGTGGGTGATGGGTGTTGGGGGGTGGCGAGCTGGCCGAGGTCGGCGCCGAGGCTGACGGTGCCGCTGGTCCAGAGCTTGTTGGCCGTCTTTACGGGGGTGTAGTATTCGTAGTAGGTGGCCCCTTGCTCGTTTTGCAGCTCGCGGTAGTTGGCGGCGTCGTTGCGCAGGTTTTCGGCCAAGAGGGAGAGGTCGAGAGTGAACCTCGCGTCGCGGGCGCTGCTGACGGAGAGCTGGGCGTCGTAGCGGTAGAGGTCGCTCTCGTGGTTGGCGTAGGTGATGGTGTAGGGCGAGCGGCGACCGTAGTAGCCATGGCGGCGGGCGTAGTCGAAGGCGTTGTAGAAGCCGAAAGGACCAGACTGGAGGGCAAGCTGCGCTCCAATGCCGTTGTAGTCGCTCACAAGGGGCATCTCACGGCTCTTGTCAGTGTAGCCGTTCATGCCAAACTGCTCCAGGTGGCCCATGAAGTTGGCGTAGGCTACGAGCGAGTTGTAGACCTTCTCGTTCTTGCCGTAGGTGCTGAACTGCAGGCTCTCGGTGGTGCGGTGGTAACGGTAGTTGGCGCCAAGGCTCAATTCCGTGCTGTCGGTCAGGGCGAGGGGCAGGTAGAAGCCGGCGGTGAGGTCCAGGTCCATCAGCTTGTTCTTGTGGCGCAGGTCCTTGTACTTGGCCAGGTTGGCGGCTGTGTAGTCCAGACGGGCACCGAGCGCGAGGCCCTTGTAGAGGTCGTAGCCCAGGGCGCCGCAGAGCCGGTAGGTGTCCTGGTGCTTGGTGCCGGTGTTGGTGAGCGAGTCCTCCACGATGTCGAAGGGAAGGATGGCGGAAGCGCCCGCAGGACGGCTGATGAAGGCGGAGCCCGCCATATCGTCGCCGGAGAAGTTGGTGTAGCTCATCCTGCCGTAGACTACAGCACGGCTGTTCAGGCGGAAGAACGACTTCACGGTGGCGTCGAAGGTGAGCACGTCGGGAGAGGCGTTGAAATTGACAAAGCCGCCCTTGCCCTTGGTCAGCGACAGCTCGGCGGTACCCATGTTGGCGAAGGCGTAGCGGGTGAGGCCGGCAGCATTGGGACTGCATAGCCAAGGGTCATAGACAGAAGGACGCAACGGCTGGTCTGTATGGGCGGAGAGGCCTATACAAAAGAGGAGCCATAGGGCGAGAGTCTTGAGCCTGTTCATTTAGCTGCCATGATGCTTATCACTGAAGAGATGTCGGCTACGTCGACCGTGCCGTCGCCGTTTACGTCGGCGTAAACACCCGACGCTGACGCGTCGGGAATGGTGGCAGCGGCGGATGGGGGGGCATTACCCGACGCTGACGCGTCGGGAATGGTGGCTGTTGCTGACGCGGCGGGAATGGTGGCAGCGGCGGACGGGGCGGGAGTGGTGGCGGTGGCCATTACGGTGATGATGGCCGATATGTCGGCCACGTCCACGGTGCCGTCGTTGTTCACGTCGCCCTTTATGTGTCCGTCTTCCTTCGGCAGATAGTCACGCAGCGAGCAGCGCTGACGCTCGTGGAAGTCGTTGGCGGAGTCGTTCCAGTCGCGGTAGACGATGTGGGCGCCGTTCTCCCTGCTCTTCTCGGCGTCGATGCCGCTGGGGTCGGCGCCAAGGGTGTAGTCGTAGATCAGCTTGCCCTTGTTCTGAGCCATGGCCTCGGTGGTCTCTGCGTCGACGTTGCGGTAAAGCGAGTGGCCGAGCTTGTTGGTCAGATAGACGTAGCTGGCGTCGACGTCGGCTGTAAGGCGTTTCATGCTGACTTCCTTCTTGGCGGCGTTGAACACCTCCACACCGTCGATGATCCACTCCACGGGAACCTTCACACAGGCGTAGATAGGTGTTTGCGCCTGACCGGGAGCATACCACAGGTTGTCGGCATCGTTGGCGAAGTCGGTGGGTGTCATGTCCTGCGTCTGGAAGATGAAGAGGGCGGGCGAGGTGACGCTCAGCGGCCACGAGTTGGC
>CAMPCG010000262.1 GCA_946644025.1 uncultured Prevotellaceae bacterium
CTGCGCTCGGCCTACTGGCAGTGGCGCAGCTACAAGGCCGACCTGCTGCCCGAGGTGTCGCTGCAGGCCACGCTACCCTCGTGGAATAAGCGCTACAGCTCGTACCAGCAGTCCGACGGCGGGCTCTCCTTCGTGCGCAACAACTACCTGGGGCTCAACGGCTCGCTCAACGTTACGCAGAAGCTCTGGCCCACGGGCGGCACGCTCAGCGTGGAGTCGTCGCTCGACTTCCTCCATCAGTCCTCCAACTCCTCCTCTTCGGGGGGAGGTAGGGTGGGGGCCAACCAGTTCATGTCGCTGCCCGTGGCCGTCACCCTGCAGCAGCCCCTCTTCGCCGTGAACCACCTGAAGTGGAACCGCCGCATAGAGCCGCTACGTTACCGCGAGGCCATAGCCCGCTTCCTCACCGAGACCGAGCAGGTGGCCATGCAGGCCATCAACCTCTACTTCAACCTGCTGTTGGCCGGCGAGCGGGTGAACATTGCGCGCCAGAACCTGCAGACCGCCGAGAAGCTCTACGAGGTGGCGCAGGCCAAGCGCCGCATGGGCACCATCAGCCAGAACGACGTGCTCCAGCTGCGCCTCGACGTGCTCACCGCCCGCAGCGCCCTGACCAACAGCGAGAGCACCCACCAGGCCAGCCAGTTCGCCCTGCGCTCGTTCCTCAATATGGACGTCCCCATCGTGGCCACCATTCCCGAGGCGTCAGCCGAGGGCCCCCGTCTCTCCTACGCCTCCGTCCTCGACCACGCCCTCGCCAACAATGCCCACGCCACCACCATGCGCCGCCGCCAGCTGGAGGCCGACTACGCCGTGGCCGCGGCCCGCACCAACCGCCAGTCGGTGAGTCTCTACGCCCAGCTGGGCTATACCGGCACGGGCAACAACATGGGCCGCGCCTACCGCGACCTGCTGAGCAACGAGGTGGTACAGGTGGGCATCACCGTGCCACTGCTCGACTGGGGCAAGCGCAAGGGACAGCGACGCATGGCCGAGTCGAACCGCGACATCGTGCGGGGGCAGCTGCGCCAGCAGGCCCAGGAGTTCCGACAGAGCATCTTCATACTGACCGAGCAGTTCAACAACCAGGCCGAGCAGCTGCGCATAGCCATAGAGGCCGACACCATTGCCCAGCGCCGATACCACACCAACGTAGAGACGTTCAAGATAGGCAGCATCTCGACCCTCGAGCTCTCAGCGGCGCAGACCGCCAAGGACGAGGCCCGGCAGAACCGCATCGCTCAGCTACACAACTATTGGCTCTACTACTACCAGCTGCGCAGCATCGCACTCTGGGACTTTGAGCACGACCGCGACCTCACGGCAGACATCGAGAAGCTCGTGCCGTCCATCGTTGACCCTTAGCCTTTAGAACGGCATTCCTACGGCGAAGTGGAAGGCGTAGTCGCGGCTGAAGCGTGGATGGATGATGGGGAAGTGCTCCTCCTCGGCGGTCTTGTAGGCGGGGTTGATGGCCTTCATGCCGAGGTCGAAGCGCAGGATGAAGAAGTCGAAGTTCAGACGCAGGCCCAGTCCATAGCTTACGGCGAGGTGGTCGAGCAGCTCGGAGGGCCGGAACTGTCCGCCGGGCTGCGACTCGTAGGTGCGCAGCGTCCAGATGTTGCCGGCATCGACGAAGGCGGCCCCGCTGAACTTCCAGAAGAGACGTGAGCGCAGCTCGGCATTGAGGTCGAGCTTCATGTCGCCCGTCTGGTTGATGAAGTTGATGCGCCCGTCGCGCTCCTTGTAGCGTCCCGGCCCCAGTGTGCGCACGGTCCATCCGCGCACGCTGTTGGCGCCGCCGGCAAAGTATCGCTTCTCGAAGGGCAGCACCGTGGAGTTGCCGTAGGGATAGGCAATGCCGAGGCCCACGTGGAGCACCAGCTGGTTGTCGCGGTCGAGGCGTATGGCGTGGCTCAGGTCGAGGTCGGCCTTGACGTACTGGGCGAAGGCGATGTTGAACAGGCGGTAGTGGCCGTTGTCGTCTTTCTCTGCGCCGAAGGTCTTGGCCCCCAGCAGCAGCACGTTGCCCGACGTCTCGATGTTGGTCTTCAGCGCCGTGCCGCCATGCGACCAGGCGTAGCCGAAGCCTATCTTGGTGATGAACAGGTCTTCGTAGTTGTAGCGCAGGATGGCGTTGCGGCTGTTGTCGTTGTCGAGATACTCGCGCTTGAAGGTGTCCGATATCCAGGGCATGAAGACATAGTTCAGGTCGAGCATGTCCAGCTGGTAGCGGTCGTGGCGGTGGGGGAAGCTCCAGCGGTATCGCCAGGTGGCCGAGACGAGACGGCGGTGGAACTCGGGCCTGTCCTGGAGGTCGTAGAGCAGCGACACCTCGCTCGTGGCGTTGACGGTGCGGCGGAAGTCCTGAGAGGCGAAGGGCATGAGGAAACGGGGGAACTGCAGCTTCGCGCCGACGCTGTACTCCAGGAAGTCCTGGTTGGAATAGCCCTCCAGTCCGCGTATGGCCTCGTAGGCACCGCGCAGCTCGACGGAGAGCACCTCGCTGCCGCGGAAGAGGTTGCGGTTCTGGTAGGTCAGCGTGGCCGCTGCCCCGAGGTCGCCCGCCGTGTTGGTGCCCTCGGGCTGGAACGACAGCGTGGAGGGCTTGTTCGTCTGCAGCTGGATGTGGCAGTCGAGCGAGTCGGGGCGTTTGGGGGTGAGGGGTGAGGGGTGAGTGGTGGGAGTGAGCAGGATGTTGGTGTACTTCACTGCCTGCAGACGCCCGAAGTGGTTGTAGGTGTTCTGAAGGTCCGACGAACGGTAATACTGTCCCTCCTGCAGATGGGTACACTCCGTGAGCACATGGCGGCGCAGGTGGATGGCCGTGTCTTGGGGGTTCCCGCTGGAATAGGTGATGTTGCGGATGATGTAGCGGCGGTGGGGCTCGGTCAGCGGCGCCCCCGTCTCGGCATCCTCTCTGACGGGCATCGCCAGGTGCAGCGTGAGGTCTATCTGCCTGTCTCGTGCTGTGGCAGTGGCGGGGTCGGCCACCCTGATGGTGTCGGCCTGATAGGTGATGTACTCCTTGTGGAAGCGGTAATAGCCGCTGTCGGCCAGGAGGGTGGCAATGCGCTTGCGCTCGGCGTCGAGCGTAGCCACGTTGAACGTCATGCCCTCGTGTAGCAGGCGCCGGGTGCTGTCGGGGGCAAGCATCGTGGCGATGGCGGTGTCGGCAATGACGTAGCGCAGCCGGCCGATGGTGTAAGGCTCGCCGGGATGCAGCCAGTAGCAGACGTTCTTCTTCTTGCGTCCACGTTGCGTCACCGTCATGTCCACCCGCGACTGCAGGAAGCCCTCGTTGCGCAGCTGCTGTTCCAGGTCGGCACAGGTCTGAAGGGCCAGCAGGCTGTCGAAGAGCACGGGCTCCTCGCCCATGGACCTCAGCGTGCGGTTCATCCACTTCGTCGTGTCGCGGCCCGAGAGCGAGTAGGTGGCAAGGGGCAGCTTGTAGAGCGAGAACCAGCGCGAGTTGGGCTTCTGGCGCACATAGTTACGCATCAGCGCCGTGTTCACGTCGGCTTTACCCGACGCTGACGCGCCGGGAGTGGTGGTAGAGACCTTCAGCTCCACCTTGCCAAGAAGGTAATCGCCGTCGGGCACGTACTTCGTGGTGGAGCACGCACAAAGCAGCAGTAAAAGGGCAAAAGAGTGAAGGACAAACTTAATCACGGCGCAAAATTACGCATTTTGCGCGAAATGGCAAAACATTTTAAATGAGAAATGAGAAATGAGAAATGATAAATGGGAAAAGCGTGGCCTCATTTTTTTAGGGAATTGTTTGGTGGTGTCATAAAAAAGCCGTACCTTTGCAGCCGATTTTTAAGGAATCGCTTGTTTTTTCTTAATGATTGGACGATGGTGTAATGGTAACACTACAGGTTTTGGTTCTGTCATTCCCGGTTCGAATCCGAGTCGTCCAACATCCTTGAAGATTGGAGAATTGAGATTTGAGGATTACATCGCTTTTCAGGATGAAAGACAATGACGTATACATATTAGGAATAGAGTCCAGCTGCGACGACACGTCGGCAGCTGTTCTTCGTAATGACGTGTTGCTGTCAAACGTCACGGCGTCGCAGTCGGTCCACGAGGCCTACGGCGGCGTGGTGCCCGAGCTGGCCAGCCGCGCCCACCAACAGAACGTGGTGCCGGTGGTGAGCGAGGCCATCAAGCGGGCGGGCATCAGCAAGGAGCAGCTCTCTGCCGTGGCCTTCACGCGCGGGCCGGGACTCATGGGGTCGCTGCTCGTGGGCGTGAACTTCGCCAAGGGCCTGGCGCGCTCGCTGGGCATTCCACTCATCGACGTGAACCACCTGCAGGGACACGTCATGGCACACTTCATAAGGACTGAGGAGCCAGGAGTGAGGAGTGAGAAGTTAGGAGTGAAGAGTGAGGAGTTAGGAGTGAAGAGTTCTCCTGACGCTGCAACTCCTCACTCCTCACTCCTCACTCCTCACTCCTCACCCCTCACCTCTAAACTCCCTCCGCTGCCGTTCCTCTGCCTGCTCGTCAGCGGCGGCAACTCCCAGATAGTGCGGGTCGATGCCTACAACAAGATGACCATCCTGGGTCAGACCATCGACGACGCCGCCGGCGAGGCCATCGACAAGTGCTCGAAGGTGATGG
>CAMPCG010000263.1 GCA_946644025.1 uncultured Prevotellaceae bacterium
TAGAAGTGGAGGAGTTTATCGCCGTGAAGGGCTTCAAGGCCAAGGGCAAACGCCTCACCACCTGGCAGGTGGACACCATAGAAGAGATAGAACCGCTGCGCAAGCCGGAACCGGAGCCGGAAAGCGACGGTGCCGACGAGGTGGAGGAGGAGAACCTGGACCCTGACGCCGGCAAGAGCGAGCAGGAGGTGATAGACGAGATAACCGGCCAACTGCGACTTTTCGACGATGACGATTTCAAATAGACTGCTTGCCGTGCTGCTCTGCCTGGCGCCACTCATGGCAAGGGCACAGAGCGACACCATACCGAGGCTCCAAGAGGTGACCAACACCCAGATGCTGGGCTTCGGAGCCAGCGAGGTGCTCGACACGTACCTCTCGCCCGAGAAATACAGCGGACCCGAGCTGCGCTACATCTCGCACACCGTGCGTCAGCGCACCGGCAGCCCGTGGCGGCGCTACCTCATCCACGAGGGCAACGTGTCGACCTGCGAAGACCGGTCGGGCGACGGCACCACGCTGGCGGCGCTCTACGACTTCCGCTATGCCGTGCACCGCTCGTGGCAGCTGGCAGGCGGACGGCTGCAGCTGGAGGCCGGCGGCATGATCAATCCGGGCCTCGGTGTGCTCAACAACACGCGCAACACGAACAATCCCGCCCAAATGCGGCTCTTCCTGCATGCAGGTCTCTCAGGAGCGGCCACCTACCGCTTTCAGCTGTTTCACAAGCCTTGGGCTCTGCATTATGAGGTGATGGCGCCGCTCGTGGGCGTGATGTTCAGCCCCAACTACGGACAGTCGTACTACGAAATTTTCTCGCGCGGCGACTACGACCACAACGCCGTGGTCACCACGCCCTTCTCGGCTCCCACCCTGCGCCACAGCCTGACGGCCGACTTCAACCTGTGGGGCGTGCGCTGGCGCGTGGGCTATTTGGGCGACTACCAGCAGGCTGCTGTCAACAACCTGAAGCAGCATGTCTACACCCACGCCCTTGTGATAGGATTTGTGAGACACTTCAAGATAACCGATATCGTGCCATGAAGCATCGCTCTCTCTCTCAACACCTTGCGGCCCTCGCCATGCTGCTCATGGCTCTGACACCGCTGCTCACAGCCTGTGTCGACGAAGACGAATACGCCGACACGCCGGCGGGCAATTTCGAGGCGCTTTGGCGCATCCTCGACGAGCACTACTGTTTCTTCGACTACAAACGGCAGACCATCGGACTCGACTGGGACGAGGTGCACGCACGCTACGCGGCCCGATTCGAAAACGACATGACCAACGCACAGCAGTTTGAGGTGATGGCCGACATGCTGAGCGAGCTGCGCGACGGCCATGTGAACCTGTACACCTCGTTCGACATGGCACGCAACTGGAGCTGGCAGGAAGACTATCCCGCCAATGTGAGCGACACCCTGCTGCGGCGCTATCTGGGCACCGACTACAAGATAGCGAGCGGACTCTACTACCGTGTGCTCGACGACAATGTGGGCTACGTGCGCTACACCAGCTTCTCCAACGAGATTGGGGGCGGCAACCTCGACGATGTGCTCTTCGCCTTGGCACCCTGCCGCGGACTCATCATCGACATCCGCGGCAACGGCGGCGGCATGCTCACCATGGCCGAGATGCTGGCGGGACGGTTCACCGACGAGCCGCTGCTCGTGGGCTACATGCAGCACAAGACGGGCAAGGGGCACAACGACTTCTCGAAGATGGAGCCGCAGACACTGAAACCCTCAAGCGGCATACGCTGGCAGAAAGACGTGGTGGTGCTCACCAACCGCGGCGTGTTCAGCGCGGCCAACGAGTTTGTGAAGTATATGAAGCGCTGCCCGCGGGTCACCATCGTGGGCGACCGCACAGGGGGTGGCGCCGGCATGCCCTTCTCCAGTCAGCTGCCCTGCGGATGGAGCATCCGCTTCTCGGCCTGCCCCATCTACGACGCCGACCACCAGAGCACCGAGTTCGGCATCGACCCCGACTACAACGTGCAGCAGACCGACGCCGACTTTGCCCGTGGCCGCGACACCCTCATCGAGTTTGCCCGCCGCCTGCTCACCGCAGGAAAGAAGTAGCACCGAAAATTTGGCCGTTTCACAAAAAAGCCGTACCTTTGCGGCTTGAAGGGTCATACCAAGGGTCAATCATGGCGTTTGGTTCTCCCCTACCCCTGCGCTTGTGGCGGAATTGGCAGACGCGCCAGACTTAGGATCTGGTGTCTCACGACGTGAAGGTTCGAGTCCTTTCAGGCGCACTTAGAATCAGAGGGGCAGGTTTTTGATTCCTTCGGAAAGGAATCAAAAACCTGTCCCTCTGATTCCCCTCTGATTCCTTTGATTCCTCTTAACTATGTCGAGGCGATTTTTATGCTCTTTACTTCTAACAGAATACGGATATTCTTGCTGACAGCTCTGTTTGCCTTCACTAACTCGCTCACGGCCCAGACGCTGAGCCAGGCGGAGCGCAGGGCAAGGCTGGACAGTGTGCTGTCGTCGAGGTATTACAAGACATCTTACGACACGAACTACGTGGTGCGCCCGGAGGGACGGCTCACACTGAAGGTGAGGATGAACCAGACGGGCAACGACCTCCATGCCAAAGGCACGGTGAACGATGTCCATGCGAAAGCCGACCTCAGCACCAGCCACAAGACCACCTTCTCGCTCGGCGCCATCTACCGGGGCATTGGCATAGGCGTGGCCGTCAATCCCGCCAAGTGGAAAGGGGTCTATAAGGACTATGAGCTGAACTTCAACTACTACAGCAGCCGCCTGAGCCTGGACCTCAGCTACCAGCGGTCGGAGTCGCTGACCGGCAAGATGTATCTCGATGATGTGCCGAAGCATCTGCAGTCGGGCGATGCCACGATGAGGGTGCTCAACGTGGCAGGCTACTACACCTTCAACCATCGCCGTTTCTCCTTCCCCGCCGCCTTCACGCAGAGCTACATCCAGCGGCGTTCGGCCGGCTCATGGCTGGCCGGCTTCAGCTATCAGGGCGGCAACATCAAGACCACCGACGCCTTGCTGGCGAGGAATCCCAACGCTCCTGAAACCCGTATCTACACTGGCCACTTCGGCATAGGCGGCGGCTACGGCTACAACTGGGTGTTAGGCCGCAAGTGGCTGCTGCACTTCTCCATGTTGCCCACCTTCGTGGTCTACAACCGCAACAACATGACCGTGCGCGGGGAGCGCAAGAAGGCCCAGCACATGCGCTTCAACATGATCTTCAACGAGCGCGCCGCCGTGGTCTACCAGTTCTCACCCCGCTATTTTGCCGGTGCCACCCTCGTGATGAACAACTCCGTCTTCGACGACGATGCGGTGGTAATCAATCAGAACAAGTGGCGCGCCCGTGCCTTCTTCGGCATGAGGCTGGGGAAATAGGAAAATGATTATGGATGTTTCCAGACTGAAACAAATGACTATAAAGCAATGAGAAAGACTATACCATGGATGCTGGCCGCCATTCTGACACTCTGCGGCACAGGCCTGCAGGCGCAGACGAAACGCTCCGACGATTTCCGGGCACGTTATGAGTTGAAAGAGGTGGTGGTGATGAGCCGCCACAACATCCGTTCGCCGCTGACATCAGGTGCAGCCTATCAGCGGGTGACGCCCTACGAGTGGTTCAAGTGGTCGTCGCCAGGCAGTCAGCTGTCGCTGCGCGGCGGTGTCTTGGAGACGGAGATGGGACAGTTTTTCCGCAAGTGGGTGGTCAGCGAGGGACTGCTGCCCGACAACTACCGTCCCGAGGGCGACGAGGTGCTGTTCTACGCCAATTCACGGCAGCGCACATTCGCCACGGCGAAGTATTTCTCGGCCGGATTCCTGCCTTTCGCCAATGTGGAGATTACCCATAAGTATCAGGAGGACAAGATGGACCCGCTGTTCACCCCGCAGTTCACGAAGATGAACGACACATACCGCCAGCAGGTGCTCAGCGAGATGCAGGCCATGAACGGCGGACCGCAGGCCTGGATGGCAGCCCAGCAGCCCACCATCACATTGCTGGAAGAGGTGCTCGACATGGCCCATTCGCCCGCTGCAGAAAACGACACGACGCATTTCTGGTACGATGACACCCAGTTCAAGATTGAGAAGGGCGACGAGCCGAAGATGACAGGCGGCTACACACTCATCAACAGTGTGGCCGACGCGCTGGTGCTGCAATGCTATGAGAGCGAGAGCATGTCGGCCTTCGGGCGCGACCTGACCATGGAGCAGTGGCGCGCCATAGGTGCCGTGAAGGAGGTCTACGACGCACTGCTCTTCACCACCCACGTTGCCGCCGTCAATCTGGCCTATCCCTTGGTGAGCCGCATCCGCGAGGAGCTCAACAATAGCAACCGCAAGTTCATGTTCCTCTGTGGCCACGACTCCAACCTGGCCAGCATCGGCGCAGCCCTGCGCCTGGTCTATCCCGAGACAGAGAATGCCATTGAACGGCACACGCCCATCGGCTCGAAATTGGTCTTCGAGAAGTGGAGCGACGGCAGCGAGGAATACGTAGCCATCAACCTGGTATATCAGTCCGTCGGTCAACTGCAAGGCCGCACGCTGCTCTCGCTCGATGTGCCGCCTATGGTGCTGCCCGTCTCCGTAGAGGGC
>CAMPCG010000264.1 GCA_946644025.1 uncultured Prevotellaceae bacterium
TGGCCGACGACACATCGACGGCACGCACCATCGGAGACGAGCCGCTGCAGGTGAAGCGCAAGTTCCCCAACGCCGTCGTAGCAGTGGACAGCAACCGCGTGAGAGGCATCAACCGGCTGCTGGAGGACGACCCCGACATAGACGTCATCCTGCTCGACGACGCCTTCCAGCACCGCTACGTCAAGCCCGGCATCAACATACTGCTCGTAGACTACCACCGACTCATCATCTACGACCGGCTGCTGCCCGCAGGACGTTTGCGCGAGCCGCTCAACGGAAAGAACCGCGCCGACATCGTCATCGTCACCAAGTGTCCCAAGGAGTTGAAGCCCATGGACTACCGGGTCATCACCAAGGCCATGAACCTCTACCCCTACCAGCAGCTGTTCTTCACCACCTTCAACTACGCCCAGCCGAAGCCGCTGTTCCCACAGGAGGCCAAAGGCAACCGACCCACACTTGAGACGCTCGCCGACTTTAACGTCCTGCTGCTCACCGGCATCGCATCGCCGCGACAGCTGAAGGAAGACCTGGAAAAGCTGACGCCCAAGAAAGCCAACATCGCCACACTCTCCTACCCCGACCACCACCGATTCCGCCGGAAAGACGTGAACAACATCAACAACGCCCTTGAAGCACTGCCGCAGCCGCGCTGCGTCATCACCACCGAGAAGGACGCCTCACGGCTGGCAGACGTCGAGGGACTGAGCGAAGAGGTGCGCCAAAGCATCTACGCGCTGCCAGTACAAGTGAGCTTCATGCTCGAACAAGAATCTACGTTTAACGAAAATATCTTAGGCTATGTACGAAAAAATTCTAGAAACAGCATCCTGGCTAAAGGCAAGGATGACCACAAGCCCAAGGACAGCCATCGTCCTGGGAACGGGACTCGGACAATTAGCTTCCGAAATAACTGACAGGAAAGAGTTCCCCTACACCGAGATTCCTAACTTCCCCATATCTACCGTCGAGGGACACAGCGGCAAGCTCATCTTCGGAAAGCTGGGCGGCATAGACATCATGGCTATGCAGGGCCGCTTCCACTACTACGAGGGCTACTCGATGAAGGAGGTGACCTTCCCCATCCGCGTGATGTACGAGCTGGGCATCAAGACACTCTTCGTATCGAACGCTGCCGGAGGCATGAACCCGGGATTCAAAGTCGGCGACCTGATGGTCATCACCGACCACATCAATTTCTTCCCCGAGCACCCGCTGCGCGGAAAGAACTTCCCCACCGGACCGCGATTCCCCGACATGCACCAGACCTACGACCCCGCACTCATCAAACTGGCAGGACAGATAGCACGCGAGAAGCATATACGCCTGCAGTATGGCGTCTACATGGGCGTGCAAGGCCCCACCTTTGAGACCCCCGCCGAATATAAGATGTATCGCGCACTGGGAGGCGACACCGTGGGCATGAGCACCGTGCCCGAGGTCATCGTGGCACGCCACTGCGACATACGCGTCTTCGGCGTGAGCATCGTCACAGACCTGGGAGGATTTGACATTCCCGTCGAGGTGAGCCACGAGGAGGTGCAGGAGGCTGCCAACAAGGCACAGCCCATCATGACCGAGCTGATGCGCGAGATGATTGTACGTTCGGAGAAGACAGAAAGCACCAAGGTGCAAAAGATTAACCCCGAGCACCCGACAGAAGGCTGGAAATAACCAACAGCTTATTCCGAGAAAGGGGAGTGAAGTTTTAAGGGAGTGAAAGGGGAGTGAAAGGGGAGTGAAAGTGACGATAGTTCTACCCGCAGAACAAATGTCCCTTTCACTCCCCCTTCACTCCCCTTTCACTCCTTTAAACCTTCACTCCCTTAAAACTTCACTCCCTCTTCACTTTTTCCTCGGGATAGCTGATGCGCGTATGATAGATGGTCTTCAGCTTCTCGATGAGGATGGTCTTGGCATACTGCACGTCGCGGAAAGTGATGGGACACTCGCGGAAGAACCCGTCGCTGAGCTGCGAGTCTATGATGCGGTTCACCAGCTGGCGTATGGTCTGCTCGGTATAGTCGGGCAGCGAGCGCGAGGCGGCCTCCACGGCGTCGGCCATCATCAGGATAGCCTGCTCCTTGGTGAACGGGTTGGGACCGGGATAGGTGAAGAGCAGGTCGTCGACAGGCTCGTCGGGGTGGTCGTTCTTATATTTTATGTAGAAATACTTGGCCTTGCCCTGACCGTGGTGGGTAGCGATGAGCTCCTTTATCTGCTGCGGCAGGTTGTGCTTTTCGGCCAGCTTGAGTCCCTCGGTGACGTGGCTGATAATCATCTGAGCGCTCTCTATGCACGTGAGCTGCTCATGGGGGCTGATGCCACCCGACTGGTTCTCGGTGAAGTAGATGGGATTCGAAATCTTTCCAATGTCATGGTAGAGCGCCCCCGTGCGCAGCAGCAGCGGGTCGGCCCCTATTTTGCGCGCTATCTCGGCAGCGAGGTTGCCCACCTGTATGCTGTGCTGGAAGGTGCCCGGTGCCACCTCGCTCATGCGGCGAAGCAGTTCCTTGTTCATGTCGCTGAGCTCGATGAGGGTGATGGCGCTGACGAAGCCGAAGCTCTTCTCGACGAGATAGAGCAAGGGGTAGGAACAGAAGATGATGATGCCACAGAGGCAGAGATAGTACAGTTCGCTGTGGTCCATGAGGGCCACGTTTCCCGAGCGTATGAGGAAAATGGCCATGTTGGTGACAATGGCCGCCACCGTGGTGACAATGGCGGTGAAGAAGAGCTGAGAGCGGCTGCTCAGTTCGCGCAGGGAGAGAATGGCGGCCATGCCGGCCACAAGCTCCACGGCAATGAACTCCAGTGGGCGCTGTAGCTGACAGGCACAGATGAGAACGACGGAGACATGGGCCATAAAGGCGGTGCGAGAGTCCATGAACACGCGGATGAAGACGGGGACAATGGCGAAGGGAAGTATAAAGATGTGGAGCAGGTTGTGGCTCACCAACAGCGAGGCCATGACACAGGCGCTGACAATGAGCGAGTAAATCATGGCGATGGAGCGCAGACGGTCGAAATAGTCCTTACGGCTGATTTGCAGATAGACGGTGAAAATGGAGATGATGAGGAAGACGTAGAGCAGTTCGCCGCCCAGCGTGGTGCTGATGCCGGGGTTCTGCTCGTAGCGCGTCTCCAGCTCCTTGCGGTAGGAGTCGATGACGAGGAAGGTCTCCGGGCTGACCACCTCGCCCTGGTTCACAATCTTCTGCCCGCGCTGCACGATGCCGCTGGCCTTGGGCACGCTCCGCTTCAGCTCGCCAAGACTGGCCTGACTGCGCCCGGGGTCGTAGACAAGGTTGGGCACCAGGAAGTCATTGAGGTTCAGCTCGCCCAGCTGGCTGGCATACTCCGAGAGTGTCGGCGACGACATGAGCGCCTCGTAGGCCTGGCGCGCCGTGTAGACGCTGGCCACGCTGACGCTCGTAGCCTCCTTGTCGTCGATGCGCCGCAACATGCTGACGGTGTCGCCATTGACGAAAAGCGGCTCGCGGGTGTCGATGATGCCCTGCTGGTAGAGCAAGCGCAACTGGGCCTTGACGGCGTTGACAAACGGGCGGCCCAGGGCGGGAAACTCCTCACGGATATGGGCCACGATGAGCTGCTCCTGACGGGGGTACGTATCGGCGTGATAGACGTAATAGGGCTCGTAGTGGCGAAGGGCGTCGGCCTGCTCGCGCTGTATGGTGCTGTCGCTCTTGTAAATGGGGAAGTCGAAGTTGGACGTAAGGTCGTTGTATCGCCACACTTTGCCGGCCTCTACCTTGAAGTTCACACGGTTGTCACGGGGCATGAACCAAACGATAAGCAGCACCGTGGCCACCACCAGGGCAATGCGCCAGAGAATGTCGCGCCACGTAAAATCGGTCTTGAAATTGATATTCATCTTAACAGGAATAATAAGGAATAATTGGCTCTCACGCTGCAAAATTACACATTTCCCGCCAAAGCAGCAAGAAAAACGCCGGCCGAAAGGCAAAAATAAGTGAAATTTACCACGCTATCCTTTGTCATTTTGAGGAATATGCCTATCTTTGCATCGCAGAGCCAACAACACACGAGAACAAGACAACAAACATTATACATCTTATTATATGGACCAGAACAAACCCTATTCCCCCTACTTCAACCCCGAGCTGGAAACGATGTCACGCCCTGAGTTGGAGCGGTTGCAGTTGGAGCGGCTGCAGAAGACCGTACGCCACTGCATGAACGCGGAGTTCTATCGCAAGCGCTTTGCCGAACTGGGCATCACGCCCGACGACATCCGCACACTCGACGATGTCAGCAAACTGCCTTTCACCACAAAGGAAGACCTGCGCGAGAACTATCCCTTCGGACTGGCCTGCGTGCCGATGAAGGACTGCGTGCGCCTGCACTCCTCGAGCGGCACCACGGGCAATCCCACCGTCGTGCTCCACTCCCAGAAAGACCTCGATGAGTGGGCCAATGCCGTAGGCCGATGCCTGTGGATGGTGGGCAGCCGTCCAGAAGACGTGTTCCAGAACTCTGCCGGCTACGGCATGTTCACCGCCGGACTGGGCTTCCAGTATGGTGCCGAGAA
>CAMPCG010000265.1 GCA_946644025.1 uncultured Prevotellaceae bacterium
GGAATGGTGGCTGCGGCAGCCGAGGTGAGGGGTGAGAGGTTACACTTGCGGCAGAACTATCCTCTCACCTCTCACCCCTCACCACCCACCCCCAAAGCACCACCCACCCCCCCAAAAAACCTCACGCCCTTCCCTTGAAGGTATATCCGATACCCTCGACGGCGGCGCGGAGGGCATCCTCCGTAGCGGGCCCTTTGACGGTGAGGGTATTGGCCGAGGCGCTGGCCTTGGCCGACTCTACGCCCGGAACATTCTCTACGGCACGTACAACGGCGGCCTCGCAATGGCTGCAATGCATGTCCTCCACCCTGTAGACGGTCACGTCGGGGGCAGTGGGCTTCTTGGATGTAAAACGGCTGAACAGTTTCATGGTGAGTGCAAATATGATTAATAATGTGAGCGTTACGGCGCAGACAATCTTGAACGTGCCGGGCGTGGCCTTTGCCGTGCAGCAGGCTTGTTGGCTGGTGGCGGCGAGGTCCAGCCCCGTGGCATTGAGCAGAAGGCCGAAGAGGATGAAGAAGACGACGATGGTCAACAGGTAGACCGCCGTGAAGCGCCGCCCCATGGACTTGTGGACCACCAGGATGGAGGCCAGGTTGACGGCGGGCCCGGCCATGAGCATCACCAGCGCCGCGCCGGGCGAGAGGCCCTTCATCATCAGGGCTGCCGCCACGGGTATGCTGCCCGTAGAGCAGATGTACATGGGGATGGCAATGATGAGGATGACGAGCATCTGCAACAGCGGCTGACTGCCGAAGGAGAGGAAGAACTCGTCGGGCACGGCCACCTGTATGAGCGCCGCCACGACAAGGCCCACGAGGAGGCGCAGGCCGATGTCGCGCATCATGTCGTAATAGGCATACTTCAGAACGCGCCACACGCGGCTGCCCTGCTCCGTCTGGCACGAGGCGGCCGACGGGGCGACCTCGTCGTCGTCACGGCAAAGGCGGTTCACGAGCAGTCCGCCGCAGACACCCGTGACGAGCGCTGCCACGGGGCGCACAATGGCAAAGCCCAGACCCATGAGCGAGAAGGTGGCCAGGATGGAGTCGATGCCCGTCTGGGGGGTGGCGATGAGAAACGAGGCGATGGCGCCCTTAGAGGCCTTCTCGTTCCTCAGGCCGATGGCCGTAGGGATGACGCCGCAAGAGCACAGCGGCAGCGGTACGCCCAGCAGCGCGGCCCACAGCACGGACAGCTTGTTGCCCGCCGAAAGATAGTTGGCGTAGAACTTCTGAGGCACAAAGACGTGCAGCACGCCCGCGATGAAGAATCCCAACAGCAGGTAGGGAGCCATCTCGCAGACGACGTTCAGTAGTGAGGCGAAGAATAGTTCGTAGTTCATAGTGGGTGATGGGTGTTATATTCCCAGACCGTCCTGGAAGGTGGTCTCCACGGCTTTGCTTTGCTGTATGCGCGAGTAGGGCGGCACGTCGTTGGTCACCCAGATGTTGCCGCCGATGACGGAGTGGTGGCCGATGGTGATGCGTCCCAGGATGGAGGCGTTGCTGTAGATGGTGACGTGGTCCTCTATGATGGGGTGGCGGGGAATGTTGAGCATGTTGCCGTCGGCGTCGTACTTGAAGCTCTTGGCCCCGAGCGTCACGCCCTGGTAGAGCGTCACGTGGTTGCCGATGATGGTCGTCTCGCCGATGACGACGCCCGTGCCGTGGTCGATGGCGAAGTATTCGCCAATCTGTGCCCCGGGGTGTATGTCAATGCCGGTGCGCGAGTGGGCCTGCTCGGTGATGATGCGCGGAATGACGGGCACCTTCATCGTGTGCAGCACGTGGGCCAGACGGAAGTGGGTCATCGTGTTCATCACGGGGTAGCAGTAGATGACCTCGCCGTAGTTCGTCGCGGCGGGGTCGCTGACGAACATCGCCTCGACGTCGGTGTAGAGCAGCCGCTTCACCTCGGGCAGCTCGCCGATGAAGCGCAGGGCGATGTCCTCGGCGGCGGCGTGAACGTCGCCCTCGGTGCAGTCTTCGCAGAACTGCAGGCCGCGGGCCACCTGGCGCAGCAGCAATTCGTAGAGCTGCTCCATCGACTCGCCGATGTGGTAGGAGCGCAACTGCTCGTCGCTCTGACGCTTGTGGAAATAGTCGGTGAAGATGATGTCTTTCGAGAGGCTCACGATGCGCCTCACCTCTTCGACCGAGGGGAGCGGTGCCGTGCCGGAGGGCATCATGGACAACTCCACCTCCGTGTGGCGCGAGAGCAGCTCCACGTTGCGCTGCAGCACCAGGTTCTTTCTCGTCTGTTCCATAGCCATACTATTTGCTGTTTTGGTTGCACATTCAATAAAAAAACCGCCTACGTGAGGCGGTTATCTTTTGATTCTTGTCGAGGTGACAGGACTCGAACCTGCGACATCCTGGTCCCAAACCAGGAACGCTACCAACTGCGCTACACCTCGTCCTTGTCTTTTGTTTCGGGCTGCAAAATTACTAAAAAGTTGGGAAAGGGGGAAAGGGTAGGGGGGAAACTTGCCCGTGTTTGGCATTTTTTAACTATAGGCGGCTCTTCTCGTCGTTGCCGGCACCGGTGCCGCGATACTTCGAGCGGGTGGCGTTCAGGCTATAGCTCAGGGTTAGTCCTACCTGCTGCGTATAGGTGTAGACGTCCTGGTCTGTCTGGCCGATGGCATAGTAGGTGATGGCCTTTGTCCTGGCTGTGCGGAAGATGTCGTTAGCGTAGAGCGTGGCTGTCAGCAGCCCCTTCAGGAAACTCTTCTGCAGGCGGGTGTTCACCGTGAAGTAGCTGCCGCGATACATGAATCCCCAGTGGTTGCTGCTTTGGTAGTTGACCTGCAGCAGAGCTTTAAGGGGCGATTGCGACTCCTGTCCGACGACGAACCAGCTGTTCAGATAGAGGCTGAATTCGGGCTTGTTCAGCTTCTTCGGAGCCCCGTACTTCTCGGCATCGAACATCTGCTGATAATAGTGGAGCGTGACTTGTGGCTGCCAGAACCCGAGTTTCGGTGAGGCCACGAGGGTAGCATAGACGCGGTCCTGATGGTCGAAGTTATCAGGCTGGAAAATGGCAATCTCCTGTTCCTCGTCATACACATTGCCGACGTGGGTATAGAAGTCGTTCTCGCGGGTAAAGCCCGTTGACAGGTTCAGCCACGAATAGGTGAGGTTGAAGTCGATGCTCTGCCTTACTGAAGGCCGCAGCAGCGGGTTACCACCTTCGTAGAGTATCCGGCTGTCGTAGACGACCATCGAGGTCAGCATCTGATAGGGCGGTCGGGTGATGCGCTTGCCGTAGCTCAGCTGTGCTCCCCATTTCCCTTTCTGCCATGCTGCCGACAGGTTGGGGAACCAGTCGTTATACGTGCGGCTGGGCTCAGGCTGCCAGATGTCAAACGAGGTGTAGTCCGTCTTCACATGTTCAAAACGCAGTCCGGCGTTCAGGCGCCACTGGCCCAGCTGCATCTCGTATTCCGCAAAGCCGGCAATGTTCTCCTCCTTCATCTCGTTGTCGCTTTCGGGTATGATGTTCTCTTCGTTCACGTTGCCGCCACGGCTCTTCGTGCTCGTCGCTTCCGAGCCGCCGCTCAGCTCGCCCTTCCAGACGGGATAGGTCAGCACCAGCTTGCCGGCCGCCATCGTCCTCTTCTCTCGGGTCAGGGTGGTGATGGTGCGGTTGCCATACTCCTGGCTCTGCTCATACTGGCTGTTATGATCCTCCGACTCACGTCTCAACCACGTGGCGTTCAAGTCGATGCCCAGCTTGCCGGCCTTGCCCACATAGTAGGTGTTCAGCTCCCATACGGGCTTGTCCTTCTCACGGATGTCTGTCGTCAGGTTCACGTCGCCGTCAAACGCCCCGTTCTTCAAGTAGTGCTGATTCATGTTCGACCTGAAACGGCTGTAGAGGTTCTTCTGCGACGACAGGCTCAGACCTATGGAGTGGTCGGCATTGAAGTCGTAGCTCAGCCCGGCCTTGTACTCCAGTCGTGTCCAGCTGCTTCTGACGGGCAGGTCAGCATGGGCGTCGAACAGGTCGCGGCTGATGTGCAGCTTCTGTTGGAGGTCCTGGTCATGACTGTAGTGGCCGTTGTCGAGTGCCACGTTGGCAAATGTCTCCAGTCCGCCTGTGCGATACTTCAGGGTCAGGTCGTCGTAGGTGTTCCACTTGTTGTTCTTCCACGTCTCGCTGGTGGCCATCAGGCTCAGTCCGTCGCCCTGTGTGCGGAGTGTCTTGATGCGGATGACGGCGTTCACTTCGGCGTTGTATTTCGCTCCCGGAGCCGTGATAATGTCCACGCTCCTGATGTCGGTCGACTTCAGCTGCTTCAGTTCTGAGGGGTCGCGTACCTTTTTATTATTAATGTATATCTCTGGCTCACCCTTGGCCAGCACCTCGAACTTGCCGTCGCGTCCCTGCACCAGGGGCAGCATAGAGAGCAGGTCGTCGGCCGAGCCCACGTCGTGGAGTATGCTGTGCGCCACGTCGACGGTCATGCCGCCCTGGGTGATGCGGTATTGCGGAATCTCGCCCTTCACGTTGACATTGCCCAGCGTGTAGGCCTCGGGGTGCAGGCGGAT
>CAMPCG010000266.1 GCA_946644025.1 uncultured Prevotellaceae bacterium
CATGCCGACACCGTCGATGCGCAGGCCCTTGGCCTTCAGGTTGCGTACCAGGCGACAGACGGCCTCGCGCTTCTTCTCGCCGGCCATGGAGTAGTCGTTGTAGTAAAGCTCGGCATCGGGGTCGGCCTCGTGGGCGGTACGGAAAGCCAGCTCGATGAACTCCTCGCCCAGCAGGTTGTAGTAGGGCGACTTGCGGAACGAGCCGTCGTCCTCGATGGCTTCGTTGACGACGTCCCAGCCGTGCACCTGTCCCTTATAGTGACCCACAACCGTCTTGATGTGCTTGACGAGTCGCTCCCTGAGCACCTCCTTCGTTGCAGGGCTGGCCGTGTAGCCGTTGGTGAACCACCAGTCGGGGGCTTGCGAGTGCCACACCAGGCAGTGGCCCAGCACCTTCAGCCCGTTGCGCTGGCAGTAGCTGACGAATTTGTCGGCCACACGGAAGTCGAACAGTCCCTCGGCGGGAGCCAGCACCTCGGGTTTCATGCAGTTCTCGGCCACGGCGCAGTTGAAGTGCTGCCGCAGCACGGCGTCGGCCTCAGGCACCTGACCGTCGCTCTGCCATTGGTTGACGGCTGCGCCGACGAGGCAATACTTGCCGATGGCGTCCTTCAGCCCCTGCGCCACTGCCGGCATGGCCGACGCCGTGAGCATCATGGCTACAGCCACAGCCTTTGTTAAGACACTGATCGGACTGATTGGACTGATTAACACTGATCTTTTCACGTTATTCATATTTATATTATTATGCAAATTTCTTGTTTCGTTTTCCACCCCGCCATTCGTCGGAAAATGATGTCCGGTGGTGAGTCTCGTTATTTGTTGCTGTTGAGAGGGTTAATGAGGTGTTTCTTTTTGTCGTTTGTAAAAATGATGCGACGCTTTTGAGGTTCTGGCCCAAAGTTTAGTAGCAGTCCTACTTCTGCGTCAGTGGCTCTCAGGTAGTTCATGAGCTGGGCTTCGTGTTCTGGCAGTATCGTCTTGACGGCTTTCAGCTCCAGTATGATGGTGTTGTCTACTATAATGTCTGCAAAGTAGTCGCCCACCTGCTTGCCATGATAGTAGACGGGAATACTGCGCTCCGTGCTACAGTTAAAACCGCGGTTTTTCAGTTCCATATATAGGGCGTTCTTATAGATTCGCTCCAAGAATCCATAGCCCAGCTCGTTGTAAACGTCATAAAACACGTTTAGTATTTCTCCTGTTATGTCGCTGTGCAGATATTCCATTATTGTCTGTCTGTATTCATCTGTCCTTTCTTAGTCCGAACAATCAGTTTTAATCAGTCATTTTATCCAGACGGTATCAAAAAGATCAGTGTTAATCAGTCCAATCAGTCCAATCAGTGTCTGAGGCACTACTCGGCGGCTGAGCGCTTCTCAATCTCCATGTTGATCTTGTCGATTACCTCGTCGGTCAGCTCGTAGCGGCTGATGATGAACATAGCCAGACCTAACAGCAGGGCGGGAATGACACACACCAGCCAGAGAATACCTTGCTCGGCAAAGGGTGTCTGAACCGTCTCCTTGGCATTGAAACCTACGTAGGCCAGCACCAGACCGGGAACGACACCGCCCAAAGCCATGCCTGCCTTGAAGAAGATGCCCGTCAGCGCGTTGACAATGCCCGAGATGCGCTTGCCAGTGGTGTACTCACCGTAGGAAATGACCTCCGGCACCAGTGCCCACATGTAGCCCGTGGCCACGATGACGCCCGTCGACTTGATAAACTGTGCCACGTAGACGATCCACATCTGCTCCTTCAGCGACGGTACGACACTGACGACGTAGAGGATGCCCATGCCGACGATGGCCACGGTCAGGAAGATGTTGAACATGCCACGCTTGCCTACGGCTTTCTTGATAGCAGGCACCATGGGCATGAAGATAAAGGCTGGCACGGAGCCTAAGCCCATGAAGACGGCCAGCTGGTCGCTGGTGGCCTGCAGGTTACAGGTCATGTAGTACGAGCCTGCGGCATTGCCCACCGACATCATGGCAAAGGCGGTAATAAAGAAGAATGCCAACACGCGCAACGGACGGTTGCGGACAAACTCCGTCCACAGGTCGCTGACCTTCACGTCCTCCATGTCCTTGACGTCCATCACCACGCGCTCCTTGGTCTGCGTGAAACAGAAGAAGAGCAGCAACATGCCTACGACAGCGTAGATGGCCATCGTGGTAAACCATGCTCCGCTGGCCTCGGGGGTGTTGATGATGGCCTCGCCGTTGGCGTCCTTCGGGGCAAAGAAGGCTACCACGAGGGGTATGCCGCTGGCCACACAGAGTCCGCCGACGTTGGCCAGGAACATGCGGACGCTGGTGAGCGTCGTTATCTCGTCGGTGTCACGTGTCAGCGACGAGTTCAGCGCACCGTAGGGCACGTTGATCAGCGTGTAGAGCATCGACATGCCGACGTAGGTCACGTAGGCATATACCAGCGACGGAGCAAAACCATTCCAGAAGCACAGGATGGCAAAGCCTGTCAGCGGGATGCCGCCCAGCACGAGGTAGGCACGATACTTGCCCAGCTTGGGGTTGTGCTTGTCGACGTAGGTACCTACCAGGGGGTCCCACAGCACATCAACCAAGCGTACCACGAGAAACATGGTGGCGGCGTCGGCAGGGTCGAGGCCGTAGATGTTGGTGTAGAAGAACAGCAAGTACATGCTGATTGTCTGATAAATCAGGTTCTGGGCCAGGTCGCCGGAGCCAAAGCCGATGCGCTGGAGCCATGAGAGCTTGTAGAAGCCTTTTGCTACTTGTGTCGTTTCGTTTGCCATAATTTTGTCCGTTTTATTGTCTGTTTTTATTTACATTGTTGTTTGCAAAGGTACGATATTCTGATGAAAAGTCGACATTCCTGTGTTACAAATTATATCGGTATTTGTTTCAACTGATAAAAAAATAGCGGTTTGTGCTACATTTAGTTATTTTTTTCGTACTTTTGCATGTGCAAAACGAATAATCAAAACAATGGTGATGAAACGTGCATTTCTGATATTGGCAGTCCTCATGGCGTGGTCGGCATCTGCCGGCGCCGCTGTACGGCTGCCGCAGCTCTTCCAGTCGGGCATGGTGTTGCAGCGTGGAAAGCCCATTCCCGTTTGGGGTACGGCTGACCCGCAGGAGCAGGTTACCGTCAGCTGGATGAAGAAAACCTATACCGCTGTGGCCGGTGCCGACGGCCGTTGGCGTGTCGACCTGCCAGCTACGAAGGCTGGCGGTCCGTATGTGCTGACGGTGGGCGCCGCCGGTGCTGCTACTGCCGGTGGGGGCACGGCTGGCGCTGCCAGTGGCGTTGTTACGCTGACCGACGTGATGGTGGGCGACGTGTGGCTGCTGTCTGGCCAGTCGAACATCGACGTGACCATCGAGCGTGTGTATCCGCAATATCCCGATGAAATCGACAATTTCAATAATAGCAATGTCCGCTTGTTCCGTGTGCAGAACGAGACGAGCACCCACGGTCCGAAGGACGACATACGGCCCACGGGCATCAACTGGAAGCCACTGACGAAGCAGAATGCATGGCTCTTCTCGGCCGTCGGTGCCTTCCTCGGCAAGCGTATGTGGGAGAAGAACCGCGTGGCGCAAGGCATCATCGTCAACAGCTGGGGCGGCACGCCCATCGAGGCATGGCTGCCCGCCGACTCGCTGCTCCGCGACTATCCGCAGCTGGTCAGCAAGGCACAACTCTACGATAACCCCGAATTCATCAAGGTCCAGCAGCAGGCTAACCAACTGGCCGACCGCCGCTGGTATGAGCTGCTCGACAGCAAGGACCCCGGCGTGGCAGGACGCTATGACGCCTTGGACTGTGACGACAGCAGCTGGGCCACAGTCAATCAGGACGACTGGCAGTGGCGAGGCGTCGGCAGCACATGGCTGCGCCAGCACGTCACTATCGACAAGGCGCACGCCGGACAGCCCGCCCGCCTGCTGTTAGGCACACTGTTCGACGCCGACATCACGTATGTCAACGGCCAGCAGGTGGGTCGCACCTACTACCAGTACCCTCCGCGCCGCTACGACATACCTGAAGGCGTGCTCCGCGAGGGCGACAACGTCATCACCGTACGTTTCATCAATAAGTACGGATCAGCCCATTTCATCCCGCAAAAGCCCTACATGCTGTGCTTCGGTGCCGACCGTTTCAGCCAGAACCCCATGCCTCAGGACATCATTCCGCTCGGCAAGATGTGGCGTCACCACAGCGGTGCCACGATGCCGTCGTGTCCCAGTGGCGATGTGTCGCTTCAGAACATGGCTACCACGCTCTACAATGCCGTTGTTCACCCGCTGGCACCGTTTGCCCTGAGTGGCGTGGTGTGGTATCAGGGCGAGTCGAACACGGGCAATCCTAAGCCCTACGCCGACCTGCTGCGCAAGCTGATGGGCAGTTGGCGCACGCTCTGGCACGACCCTGCCATGCCTTTCTGTATCGTTCAGTTGGCCAATTATGACGGCCGGCAGCAGACGGGCAACCCTTCGCCCATCACCGACCAGACGTCGCCCGTCAACAGCAACTGGGCAATGCTGCGTGAAGCCCAGC
>CAMPCG010000267.1 GCA_946644025.1 uncultured Prevotellaceae bacterium
TGAGAATATCGGCAACACCCGCTTGCAGTGGGAGACCACCCGCCGCTTTAACCTGGGCCTTGAGGCCAGTCTGCTACGCAACCGCCTCCACCTGAACCTGAACTACTTCAGCAGCAAGACCGACGACCTGCTCATGTACCAGCGGCTGCACTACGTCACCGGCCTGGAGCACAACTGGGCCAACGGCGGGGCCATGAAGAACCGTGGCTTTGACGTGAGGGCAGTCGGCAAGCTCATTGTCACGAAGAACTTCCTCTGGGAGCTGGGCGCCAGCCTTGGCCACTACAAGAACGAGATGACCGAGCTGGCCGATGGCCGCAGCGCCGTCGACGCCGAGGTCTACGGTGCTACCATCCGTTCGGAGATAGGCCATCCCGCCAATGTCTTCTACGGCTACAAGACCCAGGGCGTCTTTGCCACGTCGGAGGAGGCCGCCCAGTCGGGGCTTTACATTCTGGCCCCCAATGGTGTCGACCGTCTGCCCTTCGGTGCTGGCGACATTCGCTTTGCCGACCTTGACGGCGACCGTCAGGTGAGCGATGCCGACCGCACCATCATCGGCGACCCCAACCCCGATGTCTACGGCAACATCTTCACCACCATGGCCTACAAGCGCTTCAGGCTCGACGTTGGTTTCAACTACAGCCTTGGTGGCGACGTCTACAACTACCAGCGCAGTCAACTGGAGGGCGGCAGCCGCTTCATGAACCAGACGACGGCCATCACGCGGCGCTGGCAGACGGAGGGGCACGTGACCGACATTCCCCGTGTAACCTTCCTGGACCCCATGGGCAATAGCCGCTTCAGCGACCGCTGGATAGAGGACGGCTCGTACCTGAAGCTCAAGAGCGTGACCCTCTCCTACACCCTGCCCATGCACACCACCTTCCTGCAAGGCTTCCAGTTCTGGGTGCAGGCTAACAACCTGTTTACCCTTACCCGCTATCTTGGTGCCGATCCCGAGACGGCCATGACGGGCAGCGTCATCGGACAGGGCATCGACCTGGGCCTACTGCCTCAGAGCCGCAGCATCGTGGCGGGAGTGAAGATTAACCTATAGTTAATAGTTTATAGTTAATAGATAATAGTTATGATTACCAAAATAAATAAAGCAGTAAAGTGGTTAATGTGCATAGCGTTATTCACTATTCACTATTCGCTATTAATTAGTTGCTCAGACTTCCTCTACGACGACTCCGACCAGGTGGCCTACGCCGAGGGCAACCTGCTCTCTGAAGACGCCGACACGCTGTGGGCCGTTGCGGGCATTATGAACAAGATGCAGGTCATTGCCGACCGCACCATCCTGTTGGGTGAGGTGCGTGGCGATCTTGTCACGCTTACCAACGATGCTTCTGCCGACCTGCGTGCCCTGGCCAACTTCGACGCCACGGCGTCTTCTGCAAACATGTACAACCGTCCGCGCGATTACTACGCCATCATCAACAACTGCAACTACTACCTTGCCAATGCCGACACCACGCTGCGCAACAGCGTTGGCGACCAGGTGTTCCTCAAGGAGTATGCCGCTGTGAAGGCTTTCCGTGCCTGGACCTACCTGCAGCTGGTGCTCAACTATCAGCGTGTGCCGCTGATCACCGAGCCCGTGCTGTCGATGGAGGACGCCGAGCGTACTGCTGCCTTTGCCGACCTTCACGACGTCTGCCGCTACTTCATCGACGACCTTCTGCCATACGCCGAGGTGCCGACTCCCTTCTACGGCTCTATCCGCAACACCGACTCCCGCTTCTTCTACTATCCCGTGAAGGTCCTTCTCGGCGACCTCTACCTCTGGAACGGACAGTACCGCGAGGCGGCTCAGAGCTACTATCGCTACATCAGCACCCGGAGCGGCACGAACAGCGCCTATCCCCTGAGCACCAACTCCGTCAGGTTCCTGCGCAGTGACTCGCGCTGGATGAGCACCCGCGACTCGTGGTCGTATATGTTCTCGCAGGAGTCCTTTTCTGCCAACAGCGAGCTGATCACGATGATTCCGGGCGACTCCATTCCCTCTGAGGGCAATTACAGCGAGCTGCGCAACCTCTTCAATACCCGTGAGAGCAACGACTACGCCTGCAGCATCGTGCCCTCGCAGGCGATTATCGGCCTCTCTGCCGCTCAGAAGTTCTGCCATTACACCAGTGGCGGCGAGTATGTCTATGCCCCCGACGGTCTTGACAACTTCCGCAGCGGCGACTTGCGCCTTGGTGCTGTCTACACCAATCTTGACAACCTTGGCAGTCTTGAGGTCAACATCAACGGAAAGCGCGTCACCCGCTATAGCACTATCGGTAAATACGAGACGCGCAATGTCCACATTCTCCGCCGTGCCATGGTGTGGCTTCGTCTGGCCGAAGCCCTCAACCGTGCCGGTCTTCCCCGATTTGCTTTCCAGATTCTCAAGACGGGGGTCAACAACAGCGTCATTGCGCGCGAGGTGATGCCTTACTATCCCGCCGATAGTGCTTTTATCGCCTCCTTCAACTTCCCCAACACCTCCTACGTGCTCGAGACCACGGCCGGGCTGGCAACGGAGAACACCATGGGCATCCACTCACGCGGCAGTGGCTTCACCGCTGCCAATGCCTCGTATGCCTTCCTTGAGGACTCCACGTTTACCGACACGCCTCAGGCAGCCATTCTCAATGCGCAGATGGACTACGTGGAGGACCTCATCACCGACGAGGAGGCGCTTGAGTTTGCCTTTGAGGGACACCGCTTCTACGACCTCATGCGCATAGCCCTTCGCCGCAACGACCCCGGCTATCTGGCCTCGCGTGTGGCGCGCCGCAGCGGGACGCTTAACCCTGACTTGCAGTCAAAGCTCGGCAATACCAGCAACTGGTATCTGCCGCTGGAGTAGACCCTCCCCCCGGCCCCTCCCAAGGGAGGGGAGTGGTTACTTCTTCTGCTGAAAATGATGCCGACAAAACTATATACTCCCCTCCCTGCAGGGGGGGGCTGGGGGGAGGACCTGTTTGGGGGTGGGTCTACTGGGGAGGTTGGTGGGGGCTTTGGAGGGGAGCTTTCGCGGCTTAAGCCTCCCCTCGGGGGGAGGTTCTTGCTCCGTTTCACTACGCAAGCGTCCCATAGGGCCGAGCGGGTGGGGGCTTCCTAACTCTAAATCTTCCACCTCCAAAATTCGCACTTCGGCATTTTCCATTCTCTGGATTTCACTTGTCTTCTTTCCGAAGAGCACGGCCTGTATGGCCTTGTTAATGATACCATGACCCACGGCGAGCACTTGCTGCCGTGGGTAATTGTTTTTGATGAAGTCGAGGAATCGGGCGGCACGTGCCAGCAGCTGGTCCATGGTCTCCACGTTTTCAGGGAAGGGCAGTCCCTTCAGGTCGGGAATGTATCGGCCGGTGAAGTCGCCCCAGTCGCGCTCTCGCAGCAGGGGGGTGGTGACGACGTTCAGGCGGTGGGGTAGGGCGATGATTTCTGCCGTCTGCACGGCGCGGTGCAGGTCGCTGGCAATGATGGCGTCGAAGTGCTGGGCCTTTAGCTGGCGGGCAACGGCCTCTGCCTGTGCAAGGCCCTTTTCGTTCAGCATACCCTGCGTCTGTCCCTGCATGAGCTGGCTGGCGTTGTCGACGGTCTCGCCATGGCGAACGAGGAAGAGTGTCGTCATTTCGGGAAGGGGGAGGAGTTATGAGTTAGGAGTTAGGAGTTATGAGTTAGGAGTTAGGAAGCCCCACCCCCGCCCCCTCCCCCGAAGGGAGGGGAGCTTTCGCGGCTTAAGCCTCCCCCTCGGGGGGAGGTCGGTGGGGGCTTCCCACCTCCAAGACCTCACCTCATTTTCTTATTTCTGAGGCGATGCCTTCTATGTAGGTTCTGAGGATGTTGATGCCCGTGCGGTTCTCGCCCCCCAGTGGCACGATGATGTCGGCGAACTTCTTCGTCGGTTCTATGAACTGTTCGTGCATGGGCTTGAGCACCTTCTCGTATCGGTCGAGTACCATGTCGACGGTGCGTCCGCGCTCCACCACGTCGCGCCGGATGTTGCGGATGAGCCGCACGTCGTGGTCGGTATCGACAAAGATTTTCAGGTCCATCATGTCGCGCAGCTTCTTGTAGTGTAAAGCCATGATGCCCTCAATGATGATGACGGGCTTGGGCTCCACGTGTACGGTTTCCTTCTGTCGGTTGCTCTCTATATAAGAATAGGTGGGCTGCTCAATGGCCTGCCCGTGCTTGAGTAGGCGGATGTGCTCGGTGAGCAGTTTCCAGTCGAAAGCATCAGGATGGTCGAAGTTGATGGCCTTGCGCTCCTCGGGCGTCAAGTCTGTCGTATCGTTATAATACGAGTCGAGGGGCACGATGGCGACACAATGTGGAGGCAGCTTCTCTGCAATCCTTCTCACCACGGTAGTCTTTCCCGAGCCGGTACCACCGGCAATTCCTATGATTGTCATATCCCTATTGTTTTTTATTCGTTTTACTGACTGGCCGTTGCCACCGCCTTCTCAGAAATCACTTCACCTCTTTGCGCAGATAGACCACGGTGGGCAGGTGGTCGCTATAGCCGTCGAGCCATACGCCGCCG
>CAMPCG010000268.1 GCA_946644025.1 uncultured Prevotellaceae bacterium
GCTCGTCGCTGTCGGTATCGACGAAGATTTTCAGGTCCATCATGTCGCGCAGGCGGCGGTCGACGAGCGTCATGATGCCCTCGATGATGATGACGGGCTTGGGCTCCACGTGGATGGTCTCTTTCTGTCGGTTGCTCTCAATGTAGGAATAGGTGGGTTGCTCTATGGCCTCGCCGTTCTTCAGCTTCTTGATGTGCTCCGTGAGCAGTTTCCAGTCGAAAGCGTCGGGGTGGTCGAAGTTGATGGCACTGCGCTCCTCGGGGGTGAGGTCGGAGGTGTCGTTGTAGTACGAGTCGAGGGGGATGACGGCTGCGCAGTGAGGCGGCAGCGCCTTGGCAATTTTTCTGACGACGGTGGTCTTGCCTGAACCCGTGCCGCCTGCAATTCCGATGATGGTCATAGTTGAATTAGGTTTGAGGTTAGGCTGCGATGGAATCGCAGCGGAAGAAACGTTACAAGGTGGGGAAATTATAAATTGTTAAATAGTGAATAGAGAGGCGGTACCTCCGTCGCTTTGGCAGTACTTTCGCAGCAGAGTCTGTATGAACTCGGCGTTCTGGCTTACCCGCTGCGCGTTGCCGTCGTATCCGTTGATGAGCACCACGAGGTGGGTGGTCTCCAGCTGCATCTTCGTTCGCTCGTGGTCGCTGGTCGGGGTGCCCACTCCGCCTTGTGCGTCGCGGTACACGGGCAGTCCCTCGATGTTGATTGTGCCTCGGCCTATGCCTTCGTAGGGTTCGTCCTTGCGGCCTATGCCAAGGGTGAGGGTGTCGCCCACGAACTTGTCGGCATCGAAGCCCCCGATGCTGTAGCCGAAGGCGATGGAAGCCAGGTTGACCAGGTCCACGAGGGTGTCGCGGCGGTAGAGCTCCTTGCCCTGCAGCACGCGGCGTATGAGGGCCTCCGAAGCGGGTCTGTAGCGCGAGGGGTCTTTGCCACAGGCCTTGTACACGCGTCGCGTGGCGGCGATGCTCGTCAGTTCTTTCAGCGACTCGGTGGTCAGCTCCCGGCGAAACTGCTCGCACCGCGCTTCTATCTCCTGCCACAGTGCCTCGCAGTAGGGCGTGTTCACCACCTGTGCCTCGACGCAGCCTCCCACGAAGCTGGGGCACACCTGCTCTATCTCTTTCGATACGATGATGTTCATGGCTGAAACTCGGTGTGAGGTGTCTCGTCGGGCCTTTGGGCCAGGTTGATGAGTATGTCGTCGCGCTTTCCGTTGGCGATGATGACGCGTATGCCGGCCTGCTGCACGAGTCGTGCCGTGGCATATTTCGACTGCATGCCTCCGCGTCCTGCCGAGCTGTGCTCCGTCTGTATGTACTGCGACAGGTCGGTGCCCGGCGTCACGGTGCCGATGAGTCGTGAGCCGGGGTCGTCGGGCCTGCCGGTGTAGATGCCGTCAATGTTCGACAGCAGCACCAGCGTCTGTGCGCCCATCATCTGGGCGATGAGTCCGCTCAGCTCGTCGTTGTCGGTAAACATCAGCTCGGTGATGCTCACGGTGTCGTTCTCGTTGACGATGGGCAGCACGCCGTTCTCCAGCATCACCTTCATGCAGGCCTGCTGGTTGCGGTACTGCTCGCCGGGCTGGAAGTTCTCCTTCATGGTGAGCACCTGTCCCACGTGTATGTGGTATTCGCGGAAGAGGTCGTAGTAGAGCCCTATGAGCTTCGCCTGTCCCAGTGCCGAGAAGAGCTGTCGCTGCTCTACGCTGTCCAGCTGGTGGTCTGCGTCGAGCTCTCGCCGCCCGCAGGCCACGGCTCCCGACGAGACGAGTATGACCTCGTAGTCGTGCTGGCGCAGCCAGGCTATCTGGTCGACGAGGGCCGACATACGTGTCACGTCCAGTCGACCGTCGGGGCGCGTGAGGGCGTTGGACCCCACTTTCACTACGATTCTTTTGGGTAGTGAGGGGTGAGTATTGCTAATTCCCTTTGATGGTGAGTGATTCATATCGTTATTCGCTCATGTTTTTGACGTAGGGCAGCTCCACGAGGCGGTCGAAGCCGTAGAGGCGCCGGGCGTTTTCTGCGAGGAGGAGCTGCTTGTCCTGTTCAGCTATCTCCTTGCTCTTGGTGATGAAGTCGTAGGTCATGCGGTAGGTGACGGCGGTGACGGTGCGCGGATAGTCCGAGCCCCACATCAGCTTCTCCCATCCCACCATGTCGGCGGCCTCCCTCAGTGCGCGTATGGCCGAGGGGTAGGGGTAGAACTCCTGGTTGTAGAGCCAGGTGATGCCTCCGCACTCCAGGTAGACACCCTCGTTCATGGCGAGGCATACCTGCATGAGCCACGACGGGTTGTCCCATGGCGGCGTCGTCGGCTGGTCGGCCATGCACAGGTGGCCTATGGCTATCTTCAGGCGGGGACACTCCTCGATGACCTCGCTCAGCTCGGCGGCCTGTTCGTCGCCGTCCTTCAGGGTGATGGAGAGCAGCTTGCCGTTGTCCTCCATGAGGTGAAACAGCTGCATCATCTCGTCCGAGAGCAGGCTGCGGCCCAGCAGCCGGTGGCCGGGAATGGCCATGCCTATGAAGGCGTCGTCGTCGAGCAGCAGCCGGCTGGCCTCGGCCAGGAATCCGTCATTCAGGTAGTCGACCATGGCGAAACACTTGAAGCGGTCGGGCCAACGGCGGCTGACCTCGTGCAGGTAGTCGTTCTGAAGCCCGTCGATGAATTCCTGCACGACGACGGCGGCCGATACCTGGGCGTAGTCCATGTTCGAGAGGAACACCTCGGCCGTGTTGTGGCCGTCGGTCATGAAGGGAGGCAGCATCTGCCGCTCCTCGCCCAGGAACATCGCCCGTCCGTTGGGCAGCGGCGAGATGCGCTTACCGTTCCACTCGGTGTCCTGCGTGTACCACAGGTGGCTGTGTGCGTCGATGATTTTCATAACTGACTGAATAGATATAGGTATGTTCTATATATAAAGTGAGCGCCTTATAGTGAACGCCATGATTCTTTTCGTTTATTGTGCGGCCTGCGAGGCCGCCACCGCCAAATAACCTGCGAGGCCGCCCCCGCCAAATAAAAAGAAAAAGTTCAATTCATGATGATTGTTAACTGTTCTTCCATCTGACGAACATCTGGTCTCCTATTATTTCCTGTACTTTCTCTACGAGCTGCGGGTCAGCGGGCTCGCTGGCGTAGTCTATGTTCTTCAGTACGTTCTTCGGGTTGGCGCTGCTGAAGAGCGTGGTGGCTATGCGGGGGTTGAGGCTGGTGGCAAACTGCACGGCCAGCTTGTCGATGGGGTAGCCCTGCTTGCGGCAGTAGTCGGCGGCCCTGGCGCAGGCCTCCTTCAGGGCCTTGGGGGCAGGGTGCCAGGAGGGCGTGCCCCGGTCTGAGAGCAGGCCCATGGAGAAGGGCGACGCATTGATGACGCCCACGCCGCGGCTCTCGAAGAAGTCCAGATAGTCCGTCAGCAGCGTGTCGTTGAGTGAGTAGTGGCAGAAGCAGAGCACGCTCTCCACCGTCCCCTCGTCGGCGTGCTCTATGACCCAGCGCAGGTTCTCGGGCTGCAGGTCGGTGATGCCCACGTGGCCCACCACGCACTGCCGCTTCAGCTCCGTGAGGGCGGGCAGCGTCTCGTCGACCACCTTCTGCAGTCCGCCGGGCAGGTCGGCCTGAAACTCTACGTCGTGAACATTGATGATGTCTATATAGTCCACGCCCAGGCGCTCCATGCTCTCGTAGACGCTGCGGGTGACGCGCTCGGCCGAGTAGTCCCATGTGTTCACGCCGTCCTTGCCATAACGGCCCACCTTCGTGGAGAGCACGTAGCGGTCGCGCGCTACCTGGCGAAGGGCCTTGCCCAGCACCGTCTCGGCCTTCTCGTGGCCGTAGTAGGGCGACACGTCGATGAAGTTGATACCATGGTCAAGAGCAGTGAACACCGCCTCGATGCCCTCATCCTCGCGTATGCCGCGAAACACGCCGCCCAGCGAAGAAGCACCAAAGCCAAGGTTGGAGAGACGAAGCCCCGTACGTCCTAATTCGTTGTATACCATAGACTGTGAAATAAAAAGGTCGTTATATATAGTTATTACGCCGCTTTGCAGTAGGAGGCGACGTGTCCCACGTCGCAACAGTCTTCTGGATTGCGACGTGAGACACGCGCCTCCTACTTGTGCGCTGCAAAGTTACGAATTAAATAGCAAATAAGAGCCTATTTTTGTCTTTTTTTTAAGATTGTCTCTGTTAATTCGCCATTAATTCGCCATATTCCCTATAGCCCTCAGCCGTTCTGATGATGGGAAAGAGCCGCTGAAAAGTTGTCTTTGCCCGTATATCGGGTGGGGAAAGGGTAGGGATAATCTACAAACCACGACAGTGTTTGTACAAACACTGTCGTGGTTTGTACAAACACTGTCAGCGTTTATAAAAACGCTGTCGTGATTTGTAAAAATACCGTCGGCGTTTGTAAACTCTATTCATTCGCTTTAGTTATGTTCTATTCGCTTTAGGTATGTTCTATATATTAAGAAAATTGTGCGCAGCCGCTCCCCTCCCCTCTTTAAGTTTGCAGCTTGAAAAGAGTGTCCTTA
>CAMPCG010000269.1 GCA_946644025.1 uncultured Prevotellaceae bacterium
GACGACGCCATCAGCATCCTGCCCCTCGGCACGCTGCCGCTGGCCGACAACCCCTTCACAGCCGACAGCCGCCCGATGCCCGTCGAGTTCCCTTCGCTGTCAACAGAGAAGGTGGTGGTCAACATCACGCTGCCCGAGGGCTACACCCTGGCAGAGACCCCGCAGCCCACCGTCGCCTCGACACCCGACAAGGGCGTCAGCGGGCGCTATGCCGTCACCCAGACCGGACAGAAGGTGCAGGTCGTCTATCAGTTTAACGTCAGCAAGGTGATGCACGCGCAGCAGAGCTACGACTCGCTGAGGGGCATCTACGACCTGTTCAGCAAATGCTGCCGCCAGCCCCTGGTGGTCAAGAAGAAGTAACCATGAACATTCCCTTTCTTTCGCTCAAAGACGTCACCGCTCTTCACGGAGCAGAGATAGGCGAGGCCGTGCAGCGCGTCGTCGACGGAGGGTGGTATCTGCAGGGCAAGGAGAACGAACAGTTTGAGCAGCACTATGCCGCCTTTATCGGGACGCGGTGCTGCGTGGGCTGTGCCAACGGTCTCGATGCGCTCATCCTGATATTCAGGGCCTACATCGAGATGGGCGTGATGCAGGCGGGCGACGAGGTGATAGTCCCCGCCAATACCTATATAGCCACCATCCTCGCCATCACTGAGAACGGCCTCACCCCGGTGCTGGTAGAGCCCAGGCCCGGCACGCTGGAGATAGACGACGACCTCATCGAGGAACGCATCACTGCGAAGACCAGGGCCGTATGCATCGTCCATCTTTATGGCCGCAACGCCTATACGGAGAAAATCGGCGAGCTATGCCGCAAGCACGGATTGAAGCTGGTGGAAGACAACGCCCAGGCCCATGGCTGCCGGCACAGCGACGGCCGTCGGACAGGCAGCATCGGCGACGCCGCCGGCCATAGCTTCTACCCCGGAAAGAACCTTGGAGCACTGGGCGACGGCGGCGCAGTGACCACCGACGACGAAGCACTGGCCAAGGTCGTCAGGACGCTGGCCAACTATGGCTCCCAGCGCAAGTATGTCTTCCAGTACGCCGGCCGCAACAGCCGTCTGGACGAGATTCAGGCTGCCGTGCTGCGGGTGAAGCTGAAATACCTGGAGGCCGACAACCGCCACCGCCGCGACGTGGCCCGTTACTACTATGAGCATCTGAGCAATCCGCTCGTCACGTTGCCCGACCTCATGCCCGACGAGCAGAACGTCTACCACCTCTTCCCCATACTTGTGGCTGAAGGGTGGCGCGACGCCCTCCGCGACTATCTTGCCCAGAAGGGCGTAGGCACCATGATTCACTATCCCATAGCCCCCCACCGACAGGAGTGCTACGCCAAGGTTGCGTGGAACACGCCGCGGCTCTCGCTGCCCGTCACTGAACGGCTGGCCGACCAGGAGCTGAGCCTCCCCATAGGGCCTACCATCACGATGGAAGAGGCAGAGCAGGTGGTGAGCATCGTCAACGGATTCCGGAAACTGTCTTAATACTAACTAAATACACAAACCAATGAAACGAAAACTATTACTGTCATTAGGACTGCTGCTTGCCGCAGCCAGTCTACATGCCCAGGCATTACCCCAGGACCCCGACGTGCGCACGGGTAAGCTGAAGAACGGACTGACTTATTACATCCGCCACAACGCCAAGGAGCCGGGGCTGGCCGACTTCTACATCGCCCAGCGTGTAGGGTCTATCCTGGAGGAGCCACGTCAGCGCGGACTGGCCCACTTCCTGGAGCACATGGCCTTCAACGGCACGAAGAACTTCCCCGGCAAGGGCAAGCGATTGGGCATCGTGCCCTGGTGCGAGACCATCGGCGTGAAGTTCGGCGCCAACCTCAACGCCTATACTTCCATTGACCAAACCGTCTACCACATCGGCTCGGCACCGCTGCGCCGCGAGGGCATCATCGACTCCTGTCTGCTGGTGCTCCACGACTGGAGCCACTACCTGCTGCTTGAGGATGCCGAGATAGACAAGGAGCGCGGCGTCATACACGAAGAGTGGCGCACTCGGCGCGCCGGACGTGCCGTGCAGCGACTCATGGAGGAGGCCATGCCCAAGGTCTACAAGGGCACGAAGTACGAGGACTGTATGCCCATCGGCTCGATGGACATCGTCGACAACTTCGCCTACCAGGACCTGCGCGACTATTATAATAAGTGGTATAGGCCCGACCTCCAGGCCATCATCGTCGTGGGCGACGTAGATGTGGACAAGATGGAGAAGAAGATTAAGAAGCTCTTTTCGCCCATCCCCATGCCGAAGAATGTCGCCGAGCGCGTCTACTACCCCGTCAATGACAACGACTCGATGATTGTCTGCATAGAGAAGGACAGGGAGCAGCCCATCGTGCTCTGCCACCTCTACATGAAGCGTCCCGCCACCCCCGACGCCGAGAAGAACAGCGAGGCCTACCTGCGCGGCAGCTATGTGGACGGACTCATCGCCACGATGCTCAACAGCCGTCTGAACGAGCTGAAACAGCAGGCCGTGCCGCCCTTCCAGAGCTGCACGGGACGCGCCAGCGACTTCTTCCTCAGCCGCACCAAGGAGGCTTTCTCGCTCTCCATCAGCTGCAAGCAGGAGAACATACTGGGCGGAATCATCAGTGCAGTGGCAGCCAGCGAGCAGGCACGGCAGCAGGGATTCACCCAGGAGGAGCTGGACCGCGCCAAGGCCCAGAAGCTGAACCACGACGAGCGCAAGTGGAACGAGCGAAACGACCGCATCAACTCTAAGCTCGTCAGTCTCTGCGTGCAGCACTTCCTCACCGCCGAGCCGCTCATCAGCATCGACAAGCAGTGGGAGCTGACGCAGAAGTTCGACCGTGAGGTGACCCTCGACGAGGTGAACCAGGCCACCCGCGACCTCATCACCGACCGCAACCAGGTGGTTATAATGTATGCCCCCGACAAGGAGACCGTCGCCCTGCCCTCGGAACAGCAGATAGAAGACGTCATCCTGGCCACACAGCGGCAGCAGTACGCACCTGCCCCCCCTTCTACCCCCGAGGGGGCTACTATAGCTTCATACGTTGACAGCCTGATAGCTGTTTCCTCCAAGACAACAGAAGCCCCCTCGGGGGCCGTAGGGGGGGCTATCGTCAGTGAGAAGCCCTGGAAGCACGGCTACACCGAGCTGACGCTGAGCAACGGCATGAAGGTCTACGTGCGCCAGACGTCGTTCAGCCAGAACACCGTGCAGCTCACGATGAAGGCCGACGGCGGCACCAGCGGCTACGGCCTCGACGACCTGCCCCACTTCAGCATCGTGGCCAGTGCCGTCACCGAGGGTGGAGTAGGGCAGTGGGACGCCGTCACGCTGCGCAAGAAGCTCACGGGAAAGAGCGTCCGCGTGCAGACCTCCGTGGGCAGCCGACAGCAGACCATCAGCGGCGGCGCCTCGCTCAAGGATGCCGAGACCATGTTCCAGCTGGCTTACCTCTACTTCACCCAGCCGCGGCGCGACACCGTGGCATGGCAGGGATTCGTCAACCGCAACTACTCGTTCCTGAACAACCGCAACGCCTCGCCGCGCGTAGACTACAACGACTCCATCTCGGCCATACTCTACGGACATCACCCCCGCACCACGCCCATGACACAGGAGCGCCTGGCAAAGGCCGACTATGACCGCATACTCGACATCTACCGCAGCGCCTTCAGCGACGCATCGCAGTTCAAGGCCACCATCATCGGAAACATGAGCCTCGACGAGCTGCGCCCGCTTATCACGAAGTACCTGGCCTCGCTGCCCAACACCCAGCGCCCATCATCCACCAAGCTCAACCCCTACAAGGTGAACGAGCAGAACCTGCCCCAGCTGGTCAAGCAGGACGTGACGCGCACCTTCACCAAGAAGATGGCCACGCCGCTGGCCAACGTCAGCATCTTCTATGCAGCACAGGTGGACTTCACGCCGAAGAACGACCTCATTCTCGACGTATTGAAGCGTACACTGCAGATTGCCTACACTGACTCCGTGCGCGAGGAGAAGGGCGGCACGTATGGCGTCTCCGTGGAGTTTGACCTCGACAAGGACGACACCCCCGACGCCACGCTGCGCATCAGCTACAACGCCGACCCGTCACGATATGAAGAGCTGAACCCCATCGTCTACGCACAGCTGAAGGCCATTGCCGACAAGGGTCCCGAGCCCACCTCGCTGGCCAAGGTGAAGGAGTACCTCGTGAAGCAGTATGACCAGGTGGCCATCACCAACGACTACTGGAACTACATCATCTGGCACGAGCTGGACGACGAGGCCGACTTCGACATCGGCTATAAGCAGCTGGTGCAGGACATCAGCGCCCAGGACGTGCAGCAGATGGCCCGCCAACTCATGCAGTCGGGATACAGGATTGAGGTCACCATGCTCTCTGAGTAATTGACATAAATCAACTAATTGCTTGTCTAATACTAAATTACGCAGGAAATCTTGCGCAGAAAAGCTAAAAGGCGTACCTTTGCACCGTGTTTTTCATAGTATTAGATTTAAGGTTAACAAAGGTTGGGTCACAGCGGTGA
>CAMPCG010000270.1 GCA_946644025.1 uncultured Prevotellaceae bacterium
AAGACGGAGTTGGCCTTGCCTTTGTTCTTTGCATCGGCGGCGAACGTGGCGCTGATGGTGGCCTCGCCCGTCTCGCTGTCGACGTTCTTGACGGTGGCCGTCGTGATGGCGTGGCCGGTGGTTGTTTCATAGTAGATGGCAATCTTTTCGCCCTCATTCCACGCCACTTTCAGGATTTCCTTGCCGCTGCCGGTCTCCGTGTCCTTGGTGATGGCGCGGGTCTGTGCGCCGCCGTCGCCACTCTTGGGTGCCAGCGTGGCGGTGAACTGTATGGGCTGGCCGCCCACGGTGGGCACGGCGCTGTCTGCGGCCGCGTTGTCTTCGTTGTCGCAGGCTGTCGTCAGCAGTGCGCCCATTGCCAGGAGCATGACTGCTGCCATGATGCTGTATGCTTGTCGCTTCATTGTCATGTCGTTTTTCGTTTGGGGGTTAGTCACTCTCGTTTCATCCGGCGAAGGGATTGTCGTCGGTGGGGTCATAGGGGCCGCGGCCCCCGAATCCTCCGCTTCCTGCCAGCAGCATCGTCTGCTGCTGCAACTCCACGACCCTCATCTGGGGCCGCTCGTAGGTTCGTCTGTTTGTTTTTGTCTGTTTCATAATCTGTTGTGATTTACGGCGACAAAGTTACGAAAAAAAAACGAGGCCGACAAGCATTGGCCTCGTTTTTTTTATTACATCTGCGCGTTCTCAGCTGCTAGATCTGCGCGTACTCGGCGGCATCGAAGCAGGGGCAGGCTTTGCTCACGTGGGGCAGGTCGCGGTGGCCTACGATGCGGGCCTGGGGGTAGTCGCGCTTCAGGCGACGGAGCAGGCGGAGCAGCGACTTCTTCTGTGCCGGGGTGCGCGTGTCGGCGGTCTCGCCGCGGGCGTCGAGCCCGCCTTCGTAGCATACGCCTATGGAGTGGGCGTTGTAGCCTCGGGCGTGGGCTCCTGGCAGCTGCAGGTGTCGGGTCTGGGTGATGTGGCCGTCGCGGGTCACGTAGTAGTGATAGCCGGTGAAGCCGAAGCGCTGCTGGTGGTCGCGAATGAGGGTCGTGACCGGGTAGGCGCGGTTGCAGCGGGTGGCCGAGCAGTGGACTACGATCAGATTTATGCTGCGCATGACTGTACGAAGAATGAGCTGATGATGGCCGTGAGCACGGTGATGATGAACTGGATGATGGTTTTCCAACGTTTCATGTCTTTCAGAATTTTCATTGTTGTCGTTGTGGTTTAAGTCAATGTTTTACGGATTCACCTGTGCGGGCTTCGTCTTGGGGTCGTAGGCGTAGTCGTCGATGTTGGCGATGCGGGCTCCGGCCAGCATCTTGGTGCATCGCTTGCCGGTGGTCAGGTCGAGGCTCTTCTCGGGTGCGAAGCGCACGTAGATGGCCTTGATGTTGTCGGCGGTGAGCTTGTCTTCCTCTTCGGCGGGTCCGCAGCTGACGGTGGTTCGGAAGGTTCCGATGCCTTCGAGCTTCACGGAGAGTCCGGCCTGCAGCTTCTGCTTCATGACGACCTTCAGCGAGCTGAGCACGGCCTTCACGTCGGCCTCGGTGACGGTGTTGGTTCCCGATATTTCCTCGGCAAGTTCCTCTGTCGAGACGGTGCGCAGCGAGCGGGCCTTCATGTACCACTTGCCGAACATTTTCGAGTCGCGCACCTGGTTCTGATACTTTTTGCAATAGATAGCCATTGTTTTTTCAGTTTTTAGGGTTCATACTTTTGTTGTCTTGGTCTCTCTCCCCTCATCGGCTTGCTGTGCGGGCTCATCGCGCCTCTGAGCCTGTTCAGCGCGCCGCTGTGGGGTGTCATTAGCGCTGATTGACGTTACAAAGGTACTACATTCGTGAGCTGCGCTTTCCGTGAACTGCCGTGAACTGCTGCGAACTGCTGTGAACTGCTGCGAACTGTCGTCAAGTGTCGTCGACGGTGTTGATGCAGAACCATTCGGCTATGTGCCTCACGATGTGTGGGGGCAGCACGCGCATGCCTCTTCGGTAGCCCATCTGCTCGAGCTGGGCGCGGTGCGGCCGCAGCCAGTTGTCGAGCGTTCTGATCGATACGCCGGCCTCGTCGGCCAGTTCCTGTTTCGTCATTGCCTTCATTGTTTTGGTGTCTTGCTTTTGGGTTATTATTTAGTGACAGATGACGGAATGACAGATAGTTTTTAGAAAACAGTTGTGCGTACATGCATATGCGCTCATGTACGCACCAGACTTTTCGAAATTCTTACCGTCATCCGTCATCCTGTCACACTTTTCAGAACGGTTCGCCGTCGTCGCTGGCCAGCCCGCGCAGGCGCGTCTGTATCTCCTCTGCCGAACGGCGCACGACGATGTAACCGCGCGAATAGGCCCGCCGCACCTGCCGGAACCCTTGTTCCATGAAGGCACGGCCCAGTCGCACGGCGCTGAGCTGCTGCACGGTGTTACCACCCACGATTTGCAGCGCCCGGCTCACGGGCATATACTCGCCAGGCTCGCCTGCCTGGGGACAGCGGAAGTAGACGTCGATGAGCTCCGCCTCCAACCGCGGCGTCTCAAACTGGCGGTTGTGCTGGGCCAGCTGCTCGATCTCGGCCTTCGAGAACCAGAAGTGGAAGCCCTGGCGATAGAGGGCGTAGGCCTGCGAGTAGATGCCGTCGTAGTCGAACGGCTTCTCCCATGGCGAGTCGATGCTCTCTACCTCGAAGGGCAGCCAGCGCCGGTTGCCGGTGGGGTCGCTCAGGAACTGCAGGTTGTTGCCCGTTCCGCAGAAGGAGGCGATGTGCTGCCGGTGCTCATGGAAGTGGGCATAGGCGGCGCGCTCGTCGATGTAGGGCATCGTCACGGCCGCCTTCAGCTGGTTGAGCTCGGCGGGTCGCATGGTGTCGAGCTCCTCGCAGCACACGAGCCCATACTGGGTGAGCGTGAGCAGGTCGTCGCGCCCCATGCGGCTGCCGTTGGTCTTCGTGTAGAAGTAGCGGCGCAGCGGCGGCGGCAGGAGGTAGTTGAACCAGGTGGTCTTGTAGCTGCCCTGCTCGCCGATGAGCACGAGGATGACGTTGTTCACCACCTGCGGGTCGACCCACGCCGCCACCATGCCCACGAGCCACTTGCGCAGGTATTCGTAGAAGCGCATCTGCATGTCGACGCCGCCCTTCACCGATACCGATACCGACATGGCCAGAATGTGGTCCTGGCCGTCCCAGGGCGGCAGGTGCTCCAGGTAGAAGCGGAAGGGGTGGAAGTCGGGCACGAAGTCTGACTCGAGCACGCGGTAGATGTCCTGCGCGTAGACCGTCTTCTCGGCCGAGAGCTCCGACCAGAGCGAGTTCACCAGCCGGTCGCTGATGGGCTGCCAGCCGTCGGGCGAGCGCTGGCGGGGGGCGGGCGTCGCGGTGTCGGCCTCGGCGAAGTAGTCTTGCTCGGGCAGACGATACTCCACGCGCCTGGTCACCACGTTGTGCCGCAGCATCACCTTGTCCATGATGAAGTTCTGAATGTCCTCCACCGTTGCCGTGTACTCTTTCCAGTTCTTCTTCCGCTCGGGCTGCGGCTTGTCTTGAGCGCCTTCCTCGCCCTGCTTTGCTTTCTTTCCTTTTCTCATGTTGCTTTCGTTTTGAGTTTTGGGGGCAAAGATAGCAAAAAGAAGCGCTGAATGCAAGAGAAACGGCGTCGGGTTAAGACGTGGGTTAAGAAGTTAAGACGTGGGTTAAGAATTTGGCCGTTTCTTAACCAGTCCGTGCTCGTCCATGAGGGTCAGGAACCGCGAGGCCACAGCCACCATCCGCTCGAAGGGCTTGCGGGTCTTGAAGATGAGCGGGTCGAACTTCCACTCGCCGAAGGGCCGCACGAAGGGCGTCTGGCTGATCATCTTCACCGAGCCCTTCGTATACGGCTTGTTCACCACCTCGGGCATCACGCCGCGAATGAAGGAGTCGAAGCCGTTGAAGTCGGAGTCGGCGCAATAGCCCTTATCCACCAGTATACGGTAGACGGCCTGCCAATGGCTCTGCCGGTTGAGCAGCGGCTCGCTCCCGAAGCGCTCCTGCATGAGCAGCGCAAGGCACTCCCGCAACTGCGAACGCAGGTTGTCGGGAAGCGGGGCGGCGGGGTGTTTGGGATTTGTGGAAGCTTTGGGCTTCGTGGAGGCTTTGGGCGTCTTGGGCGGCTTAGCCTTCGTAGCGGTCTTCGGAGCGGTCGCCTTGCTCTTTGGAGCCGCTTTTGTGGGGCGGATGCCGATGTACTGGTTCTCCACCCTATCCACATGCTGGCTTCCCGACCTGTAGATGTTAACCACGATGTTGCCTGAAAGCTTGTAGCCTGCCTGGTTCAGTTCCTCGAGCAGGCTTTTGAATACGTCTGGCGTATTCTTCTCTTCATTTTGTTGCTTGTTCATAGTTTTTTTGTTTTTACAAAGTTACGCTCCACCACCATGTGGAGCCTTTGAAAAAACGGAAAAAAACTCGGCGCCTTCAATGAGAAGACGCCGGAACGGGCGGCAGGAGGCGCGAGAGCCGGCGCGCAAGAGGACAGAGAGCAGACGACAGGAGGCCAGAGAGCTGACGGCAGAAGACC
>CAMPCG010000271.1 GCA_946644025.1 uncultured Prevotellaceae bacterium
TGGGACTGAGCGTGAACGCCGTGGCCTACTTCGCCGACTTCGCCATTGCCGAGCAGACCACCACCGCCATCACCCTTCTTCCCGGCGATGTCCCGTCTCTTAAGGGCGATTTGCAATCGTCCCGCCCCGCCATCTACGACCTCCAGGGCCGCAAGACAGCAAACGGCCATACCCTCCGGGGACTCATCATCAAGGACGGAAAGAAAATACTCAAATAATAAAACACTAACTATTCTATCGGACTAAAGACATGAAGAAGACACTCCTTTCAGCCGCCGTGGTAGCCATGATGGCCCTGCCCGCGCTGGCACAGAACGACGGGCCGGTGAAGATTAACGGCTCACTCATAGACTGGTATTACTACGGCAAGGACATCCACAGCAACACCATCGGATGGCACCAGCAGACACCAGGCAACGGCGCGTGGATTGACTCCCTCGGCGTGGGACACTCGACAGGCGCCGCCAACTACGGACTGTTCTCGCTGACGCTCAGCGGACAGACCGCCAAGCCGCTGCTGCCCGAATTTCTCATTCGCAACACCGTGCTCTACAGCAACTGCAGCGGACTCTACATGGGCGGTAACGAATACTACTCGTTCTACGGACACGAGGTCGACGCCGCCGCCAACATCGACACGGAGTACGGCTCGGAGGAGTACGAGATACTGGTGCGCAAATGGACATGGGACGGCGTAGACCAGCAGACAGGACTCTACCAGAACGTGGCCTACGAGCAGGTGGGCAAGCTGTACAACCAGCCCACCGACCTGGCCTACGACCCCATGAACGACATCGTCTACGGCGTGTTCAGCATCGGCGGGGCCGACGGGTACAAGCTGGGAACGCTCGACATGGAGACCTTCAGCATCACATGGATTTCGCGCGAGGCAATGCCGCTCACAGGAGAGCTGCGCACACTGGCCTGCAACTCCAAGGGACAGCTCTTCGGAACAGACAAGAGCGGAAACATCTACAGCGTGAGCACCACCGACGGCACCCTCACCAAGATAGGAGAAATGGGATTCCAGAGCCAGGAGCGCATGATGTCGGCAACGGTAGACTACCGCACCGACAAGATGTACTGGCTGGGATTCACCAACAACGGGAAGAACTCTAACTCTACCGACGGCACCAACACCACCCTCTCGGTGGCCGACGGAGGACGCGACACCGGACTCTACGAGATTGACACCAACACGGGAGAGGCCAAGCTCATCGGCATGACGAACTTCGTAGACGTGGAGCTGATATACGACGACAACGGGGAGCTCGTCGACGCCAAGACCAACAAGTACGGCAAGATGCAGATGACCGGCATATACGTCGAGGGAAGCATCGTCAAGCACGACTTCGACCTCAAGGCCATGTTCAAGGACTACCCCGCACAGCTGACAGCCGGACAGACCGCCACCGTCACCACCAACGTCAAGAACCTCGGACTGAAGACCGTGCGCGGAAGGAACTACAGCGTCAGCCTCTATGCCGGCGAGCAGCTCATAGCCACCATCGACGACAACGGAGAGGACGTCTACACCGAGAACCTCAAGGCCGGACAGAGCCAGGACTACACCTTCAGCTACACGGCACCCGCCACCAGCGGAGAGTACACACTGCGCCTCGTGGTGACCTTCGACAGCGACGAGCGCACTGACAACAACACCGCACAGGCCACCGTGAAGATACTCAGCCACGAGGTGCTCCCCTCGCCCGCACTGGAGGGAGGACAGACCGACAGCAGCGTCACCCTCAGCTGGGAGGACCCCAAGGGCAAGGTCGTGGAGGACGCAGAGAGCTACGTCGCCTTCAGCTACGACGGACTCGGGGCATGGACCATGTACGACGGCGACAAGGGATTCACGCAGAAAGCCAACAACTGGAACGCATCCATAGAATATGCCAACTGGAACACGCCCAAGGCATTCATCGTCATGGACCCCGTCAAGGCCGGATTTGACCTCGCAGTAGGCGGAGAGAAGTTCTACGCTCACAGCGGCAACCAGTACTTCGCTGCATGGTGGACAGCCGTGCCCGACGACAGCGAGGAAGGCGGACGACAGGTGGCCAACGACGACTGGATGATTTCACCCCGCCTCAACGGCGAGCAGCAGACCATCAGCTTCTGGGCAAAGGGCTACAAGGGAGCCGAGGCACCGGGCTACGTCAGCGAGATGGACCACGTAGAGCTCATGCGCGTCCTGGCCACAGAGGCCGACTACCCCTCCGCCACCATTCCCGACGCGTCAGCAGCCACCATTCCCGACGCGTCAGCGTCGGGCTCCTCCGCCACCATTCCCGACGCGTCAGCGTCGGGTCCCTCCGCCTGGACAGTAGTGACCGACACCTTCCGTGTGGACAACGCCGCGTGGACCCAGTACACCGCCGACCTCCCCGCCAACACGCGCCACTTCGCCCTGCAGTGCTGCAGCCAGGAAGGATTCGTCACCATGATAGACGACATCGCCTTCACCGTAGAGGCAAAGACCGTCACCGGCTACAACGTCTACCGCAACGGACAGCTCATCGCATCGCTGCCCGCCACCACGACGACCTACACCGACGCCCTCTCACCCGACGCCCAGCAGCCCTCGCCCCTACTTTACACCGTCACTGCCGTCTACGAGCAGGGAGAGTCTTCCCCCTCGAACGTCTATGACGCCAGCGCCAAGGGCCTGAAGGGCGACGTCAACGGCGACAACACGGTAGACGTGGCCGACATCGCAGCCGTCATCGACATCATGTCCTCCGGTGCCACCATTCCCGATACGTCAGCAGCGGGTCGCGCCGACGTCAACGGCGACGGTGCCGTAGACGTGGCCGACATCGCCACCATCATCGACATCATGGCACAATAATCCTATTTTGGGGGTGAGAGGTGAGAAGTGAGAGGTGGGAGATTGGTTCTGCCGCAAGTCTCCCCCCCTCTCACTTCCCACCTCCCACCCCAAATAATGACCAAGAAACGTCTTTTACGTTGCGATTCCATCGCAACCCGCCGCCTCCTCATCTTAGCCGCCGCCGCTGCCACTATTCCCGGCGCGTCAGCGCCGGGTGTCTGCGCCGCGTCAGCAGCGGCCGCTGGCGGCGGCAGTGCGGTGCCACCCCCCGCCCACCAGCCCACACCCCCCAACATCGTCTTTATACTCGCCGACGACATGGGCTACGGCGACCTGGCCTGCTATGGCAACCAGTACATCAAGACGCCCAACATTGACCGCCTGGCACGAACAGGGACGGCCTTCACACAGGCATACGCCGGCAGCGGCATCAGCTCGCCAAGCCGATGCTCACTCATGACCGGAAGAAACACCGGAAACACGCGCATACGCGACAACCAGTGCTACGCCGGAGGACGCACAGGACTCAAAATCAACCCAAAGGGCGACACCACCATCGTGCGCCGAGCCAACCTTCTGCCCGAAGACACCACACTGGCCACCGTGCTCAGCGCCGCCGGCTACCGCACTTGCCTGGTAAACAAATGGCACCTCGACGGTTACGACCCGCAGGCTGCACCCAACCACCGCGGGTTCCACGAGTTCTACGGATGGACCATATCCACCGTACACTCAAACGCACCCTACTACTACCCCTACTACCGCCTGCACGGAGACTCACTCATCAACATCGCCGAGAACGAGAACGACGCCCACGTGCGCCACAACACGGAAATCTCCACCGACGACGCCATCGCCTTCATACACCGCAACCGCAACCACCCCTTCTTCCTCTTCCTGGGATATGACGCACCCCACGAGCCCTACAACATCGACGACACATCGTGGTACGACGAGCAGGGCGAGTGGAGCCAGAACACCAAGCGCTACGCAGCGCTCGTCACCCACATGGACTACCACATAGGCCGGCTGCTGGCCACGCTCGACGCACTCCACCTGAGGGAGAACACGCTCGTCATCTTCGCCAGCGACAACGGCGCCGCCGTCATGGCGCCGCTCAAGGAGCTGAACAGCGGAGCAGGACTGAAGGGCCGCAAGGGTCAGCTATACGAGGGAGGCATACGCGTGCCGCTCATCGTCAACCAGCCCGGACAGGTGCCCGCGCGACAGACCGACCACCTGGTCTACTTTCCCGACTTCATGCCCACACTCGCAGCCATAGCCCGACACACAGCAATACCTCGCACCGACGGCATGGACATCTCGCCCCTGTTCTACGGACAGGACATCGACACCGACAGCCGCCCCCTCTACTGGGAGTTCCCCGGCAAGCAGCGGGCACTGCGCCTGAACGGATGGAAAGCCGTCAGCGTGGGAAAAGGCAAGCCGCTGGAGCTATACCGCATCAAGGAAGACCCCCTGGAACAGCACAACCTGGCCGACCGCTACCCCACCCTACTACAGCAGATGGACAGCATCATGCACCAGCTGCGCACACCGTCGCCTAACTATCCAATAGACTAAGGCCCCCCAAAAAGCCCCTAAGGCCCCCCCTTCGGCCCCCGAGGGGGCTACTATAGACTTTTATGATTATCCGCATAAACCCGTATAAGACGCTGAAAGCGTCAACGCTCAATAA
>CAMPCG010000272.1 GCA_946644025.1 uncultured Prevotellaceae bacterium
CAGTGTTTGTACAAACGCCGACGTGGTTTGTACAAACGCCGACGTGGTTTGTACAAACACTGACAGCGTTTATAAATTTGAGACCCACCCCTGTGATACAGCAGGACAACTCCTATATAACGCGCCATCCCCGCACCGCGCTCTTCGGCGGTACGGGGATGACTTGCTTCTTTTTCGGTATAGGGCGCGTTGATGCCTATGCCTCTTCTATGCCGTGGGCGGTCACCTCCTTGCTGATTTTGGCAATCATGCCCTGGAGAGCCTTGCCGGGTCCGCACTCGGTGAAGTCGGTGGCGCCGTCGGCAATCATCGACTGCACGCACTGCGTCCAGCGCACCGACGAGGTGAGCTGCGCGATGAGGTTCTGCTTAATCTCCTCGGGGTCGGTGTGCGGGCGTCCGTCAACGTTCTGGTAGACGGGGCACTTCGGCGTGGCGAAGGCCGTCTTCTCAATGGCGGCCTGCAGCTCGTCCTTGGCGGGCTGCATCAGGGGGCTGTGGAATGCTCCTCCCACCTTCAGCGGCAGAGCGCGCTTGGCTCCTGCCTCTTTTATGCGCGTGCAAGCCTCGTCGATGGCCTCGATGTTTCCGCTGATGACCAGCTGGCCGGGGTTGTTATAGTTGGCGGGCACCACGACGCCCTTTCCTGCGGTCTCGGTCACCTCGCGGCAGATGCGCTCCACGTCGGCGTCGGCCAGTCCGATGATGGCGGCCATGGTCGAGGGCTGTGCCTCGCAGGCTTTCTGCATGGCCATGGCACGGGCGTAGACCAGTCGCAGGCCGTCCTCAAACGAGAGTGCTCCTGCGGCAACAAGTGCCGAGAACTCGCCGAGCGAGTGTCCGGCGGTCATGGCGGGCTGGAAGGCGTCGCCCATGCAGATGGCCGAGATGACGCTGTGGAGGAACACGGCGGGCTGGGTGACCTTCGTCTGGCGGAGGTCCTCGTCGGTGCCGTCGAACATAATGTCGGTGATGCGGTAGCCAAGGATGTCGTTGGCTTTTTCAAAGAGTTCACGTGCTGTCTGGTTGTTGTCGTAGAGGTCCTTACCCATGCCTACGAACTGTGCCCCCTGGCCGGGGAATACAAATGCTTTCATTTCTTTCTTGTTGTGGGTTTTGTGTGTATTTGTGGGTTTTGTGGGTTTTGTGGGTTTTGCGGGCTTTGTGGGTTTTGTGGGTGATTAATAACCGAAGATTTCCTCGGTTGATACTCTCTTGATGTTGCCGTACTGCAGGAGGGAGGCGAGGTCCAGTTCGCGCTCGTTGCCGAGGATGACGTAGCGGTAGGTCTTGTGGGCCATCTGCTTCTGCTCAAAGTCCACGATGTCCTTGAGCGTGAGGTTGGGCAGCGCCTCGTAGATGCGCTGGTTCAGGTCGTAGTCTATGCCACGGTCCTGTGCTGTGAGCCATGCGTTGATGATGCCGAACTTCGTGGTGCGGAGGCTCTGGAGCTGCTTGGTCAGTCCGTCCTTGGCAATCTTGAACGAGGCCTCGCTCTCGGGGATGGAGTCGAGTATCTGGTGGAACTGCTTTACGCAGTCCATCATCTTGTCGTTTTGCGTGATGATGTGGGTGAAGTAATACTCCGTCTGGTCCTTGTATTGCGGGTGCATGTAGTTGGCGAAGGCGTTGTAGGCCAGTCCGCGTGCCTCGCGCATTTCCTGGAAGACGATGGTGTTCATGCCTGCGCCGTAGTACTCGTTGAAGAGAGCCTGTACGGCGGCCTCGTCGGGATTCCACTGCCGCTCTTCGTTGTGAATCATGCGCATGTAGATGTTCTTGGCGTCGTAGGGGGCAATGAGAATCTCGTTCGCGGGTGTGGGCTGCATGGCGTAGTGCCGGCCCTCGGGGGCTTTCTTGAGACCCTCGGCCGGTGCCTCGGGAACGGCGGCGGCGATGGCTGAGGTGAGTTCCTGCTCGCTCATGGGACCATAATATAATATGGTGTGCTCATACTGCGAGAGGTTCTTCAGCAGGTCGAGCAGGTCTTGCGGGTTGGTCTCTGCCAGCTGCTGGTCGCTGTAGGAGTTGCGGGAGGGGTTATAGGGTCCGTAGAGTCCGTAGTTTACAAGATAATAGAAGTTCATCTGCTGGCTGGCCTTGTTGTCGGCGCGCTGCTTGGCACGGTTGGCGCAGAACATCATGTAGGCCTCCGGGTCTACCTTTGCGCGTTGCAGCAGGTGCTGCAGCAGGGCCAGAGCCTGGGGCATGTTCTCGCTCAGTCCGTTGAGCGAGACGCTGATGTTGCGTGCTCCCACCTGTATGTTGTAGTTGCAGGCCAGCTTGTAGAACTGCTGCTTGAGCTGTTCGGGCGTGAGCGAGTCTGTGCCCAGGTAGTCGATGTAAGCTGCAGCGTAGTTGTAGCGCACGTCGGTTTCCTCTCCGAAGTCGTAGCGGAAGGCCATCTGGAAGCGTCCGTTCTCCTTGTTCTGCACGTAGAGGTAGGGCATCTGGGGCCTGACGTTGCCAAAGGTGAGGTCTTTCTTGAAGTCGACGAAGCGCGGCTCGATGGGCTTCACCTCGGCGTCCTGAATCTCCTTGACGAAGTCTGAGACGAGGTCGCGGTTGGTGGGTATGGGGGTGATGGCGGGCTTGTCTATCTTCTTGAGCGTTGGGTCTACGCCCTGGCGCTTGTAGACGGCGGCGTAGTTCTGGCCGAAGTGGCGGTTGGCGAAGTCCACGATTTGCTCCTTCGTGATGCCCTCTATGCGCTTGAGTGCCTGCACCTCCTGCTCCCAGGGAGTGCCGTAGACGAACGACCGAACGAACATGTCGGCGCGTTCCTGGTTAGACTCCAGCGAGTTATAGTACTCCAGCTTCAGGTTGTTGATGACCGAGGGCAGCAGGTCGTCGTTGAACGTTCCGGCCTTGAGCTTCTCTATCTCGTCCAGCAGCAGTTGGCGCACCTCGTCGAGTGTCTGTCCCTCCTTGGGCGAGCCCATCAGCAGGAATTGCGAGCCTTCCGTCATTGGCAGGATGGCCCCGAAGGAGCTGAGCATCTTCATCTGCTGGTTGATGTTGAGGTCGAGCAGTCCTGCCGTTCCGTTGCTTAGCATGTGGTCAATCACCAGCAGCGTGTCTATCTGCAGCGAGGCGGCTCCGTCGAAGCGCCATCCCAGCCACAGGCTCTCGGCCTCCACTCCCATGACGGTGGTGTCGGCGGGGGCCGTCAGCTCTGGCTGCTCGGGGAAGGTGGGCTGCGTGACGTCGTCGCCCGGCTGCCAGTCGCCGAAATACTTCTCGATGGTGGCAATGACCTCGTTGGGGTTCAGGTCGCCGGCCATGCAGATGGCCACGTTGTTCGGGCGGTACCACTTGTTGAAGTACTCCTTGATGTTGGTGATGGAGGGGTTCTTCAGGTGTTCCTGCGTACCGATGGTAGTCTGGTTGCCGTAGGGGTGGGTGGGGAAGAGCTTGTGGGCCATGGCGGCGAGCACCTTGTCCTGGTCGCGGGTGAGGTAGAGGTTATACTCCTCGTAGACGGCCTCCAGCTCGGTGTGGAATCCTCTTATGACCATGTTCTTGAAACGGTCGCTCTGTATCTTTGCCCAGTTCTCCACCTCGTTCGAGGGTATGTCCTCTACGTAGCAGGTCATGTCCTCGGAGGTATAGGCGTTGCTGCCCTCCGAACCGATGGCGGCCATGAGCTTGTCGTACTCGTTGGGTATGAAGTATTGTGCTGCCAGCTGGCTCACGCTGTCTATTCCTTTGTATGCCAGTCTGCGCTCTTCGGGGTCTGTCAGTCGGCGGTACTGCTCGTAGCGCTGCTCAATGTCAGCCAGCAGGGGAGCCTCGGCAGCCGAGTCGGTGACGCCGAACTTGCTGGTGCCCTTAAACATGAGGTGCTCCAGGTAGTGGGCCAGTCCGGTGGTCTCGGCGGGGTCGTTCTTCGAGCCAGTGCGCACGGCTATGTAAGTCTGGATGCGAGGCTCCTCGGTGTTGACGCTCAGATAGACCTTCAGCCCGTTCTTCAGCGTGTAGATGCGGGCTTCGGTGAGGTCGCCCTTCACGGTCTCGTAATTGCGCTTGCCGCCCTTCGAGCACGAAACGACTGTCAGGGCTGCGATGATAAGAAAGAAGAGTGATTTTTTCATACCTATTATATATAAATATGGTTTATCTTGAAAAAACGAAAGCATTGCCCCTGTAAGCCGGGTTCTGTGCTGCCTATGAACGGTGTTGTTCCTAAAAAATGCAGTGCCTGTCATTTATCTACTGCCCGCGTCGCCACGAGCCTCTAGCGTTCTACCCTCCGTCGCGTCGCCTTGCGGGCTACTCGGGCGGGCAACCCTTGTTGTCGACGGTATACATGAACTTGCAGCCTCCAGCGGGAACAGCACGACGATCGCCCGCCGCCTGGTGGTCTCTTACACCACCTTCTCACCCTTACCACAATCTAAGGTGTGTGTCTGCTTAACGCTGAGTTAAAAAGATTGTGGCGGTTGTTTTCTTCTCCCCTTACCAGCCGTCGCCGACTGCTTCTACTTTCAGAAGTGGAGCGCCCTGTGCTGCCCGGACTTTCCTCC
>CAMPCG010000273.1 GCA_946644025.1 uncultured Prevotellaceae bacterium
CGAGAATCCCTGCTCGTCGAGCAGCTGCTGCCAAGCCACATCATATTTCGTATCCGTGTCCGTCATGCCGAAGTACCAGGGCAGGAAGCCGATGGCCTCGCGCACGTGGGCCAGCGTGTCGCCGACGTCGCCCCGTCGGGTCTCGAAGAACTGGTCTCTGTCGTTCCACAGATAGGTCACGATGAGGTGTCGCAGCGTGCGGGCCTTCTCCTTGTAGAGACGTGCCGAGTCCACAGCATACGTCAGGGTGTTCATCCAGGCCAGGGCCTCGGCATTGCCATACATATAGCTGTTGATGGTGGGTCGGGCGTACTGCTTCTTGCGGCCGCCGCTGATGCTCTCCTCCATGCCGTCCTGCACGTCGCCCTGCCAGTAGAGGCCCGACGGCAGACGGTTGGTCCGCTCCCAGCGGGCGTACTCCTCCTCCAGTCGGGGTTTCAGGGTGAGGAGGAAGGCGGTGTCGCCCTCCACCTTGAAAAGCTCCCTGACGGCGAAGGGATTCCAGGAAGAGAACTTGTTCATCTTCGTCATAGGCTGGCCGTCGTTGCCGAAATACCACGTGCGGAGTATCTGGTGCAGGTAGGTGGTGTCGCGCAGCCAGCGGCTCTCCATGACGTGATGGCCGATGGCACAGGCGATGAGGTTATAGCGGTCGGCATAGGAGCGGTCCACGAGGAACTCGGTCATGCCGTAGCCCACCGGTGTGCGCTTGATGTGCTTGCGCAGCGTCCACCAGCGGTAGTAGTACATCTCGCGCATCTGCTCGTCGGGGCAGTCGAAGAGGGGGATGTTACGCCGCATCCACTCCGCCGCCTGAGCGTTGGGTATGGTGGTGACGATGTTCTCGTCCTCCATACGGTTGAAGCGGTCGGCGTAGTGGGAGATGAGGGCCTCGCCATCATCTCCTATTCCGAGGACGGGGGCGCAGAAATACTCATCGCTCGAAACGACGTTGGCCAGGGCAAACCTGGCCTCGCGGACCTTAGCGTCGGCGAGAGGCAAGTCGAAGAGCTGGTCGGCGGGCGTGTCAACATTCGGCTCCTTGAAGAGCGGGCCGGTGCGGAAGACGAGGCGCGAGATGCTCTCCACGGGAGTGTCAAACTGTCGGACGCATTTCCCCTTCGCCCCGTTCCCTACGGTCTCAGAAATGGTGTACGTGGCGCGGTGCAGGGCGCAGGAGAGGGTGGCGGTGACGTGATAGGTCTTGCCCGGCTCGTACTGGCGGAGCAGGGTGCCGTAGCGGGCGCCGCCCTTCACGCTGATGGTGCCGGTAGAGTCGGCCACGAGGCGGGAGCACACGGTCCCCTCGTCATCGACGAGCTCTATGTCCAGTTCGCCGTGGCCGGCCTGTCCGAGGCGGAGGTCGAACTCCACGTGCAGCTCCTTCGTGTTGGGGATGACGCGCTCAACCTTCGCATAGTCGTAGGGGTCGCTGTCGCCGAGCGTGAGCCACTGGCCGTCAAGGGCGACGGGGGCCAGCAGTGGCGAGTAGATGTTCCAGTCGGTCATGTCGGCCAGCCGGGCGTACTGCGAGAAGGAGCCGCCGGCATGGGTAGTGGCATTGAGGCGCACGGGCACGGGAATGTGGGAGACCCAGATGTCCTCCTTGTTGTTGGAGTAGGCGAGCGCAAAGCCCATCCCCAGACCCACCCCCTGGCCCATCCCTGTGAGGGAGGGGAGTAGATAGTTTTGTCGCTGAATATCCGGGCTTACAAAGTAATCACTCCCCTCCCTCGCAGGGAGGGGCCGGGGGGTGGGTCTGCTGGAAGTGGGGGCCTCTATCCCCCTGACGTATTGTGGGCCGTAGCTCTTGTACTGTCCGCCGTGGCGCAGGGGTGTCACCTCGCCATTGACGAGCGAGAGCGTGGTGTAGTCCAGCCCGTCGGCGGAGAGGCTGATGGCCAGCGGCCAACGGTACTCCGAGGGGTTGTAGACGGTGGCGTAGGTGCCGTCGCTGAGTCGCTGTCCCCATATCTTCGCGTTGCTGTTGACGAAGCCCGGCGCACGGTCGCAGCCCAGCTTGCCGCCGACGTTGGTCAGCCGCCAGGTGTTGCCGCCGTCGGCCGAGAGGCTCGTCACGGCGTGCTTCCACAGCGCCACCTTGCGCCCGTCGGGCAGGGTGTAGCCGCTGAAGGCCTTATAGGGCTTGTCCAGGGGGATGAGCGGGTCGCCGCGGTCGGCCTCCTCCACCCACTGCATGAGCTGCATGGGGTCGGCAAGCATCTGGTCGACGACCTTGACGAAGGCCTTGTCCTTGCTGCTTTTATAATAAGGATAAAGCGTGTTACGCGGGGAGAAGCCGTGATTGTAGTAGATGAAGTAGATGGGGCCAAGCGTGCCGTCGTCGAAGACACGACGCGCCACGCGGCCTATGCCGTTGCCGTCGTTGGGGTCGTCCTTCATGGTGAGGCAGATGCCGTAGCTGCCGGTGGCGAGGAGGATGCTGGAATCTCTGGATTCTCTAGATTCGCTAGATTTTCTAGATTCTCTAGACTTTCTAGAATCTCTAGATTCTCTAGAAGTACTAGATTCTCCAGAAGCGACATACCACCCTACGCGCTGGTGCATCACGGCCTTGAGGTTGTGGGCAGGGGGGAAATCCGTCCCCTCCTTGGTCCATCCTTCCGGCACGGGATATTCGGGAAAGAGCTCCACGGGGGCCGTCCAGGTGTAGCCGTCGGCCGAGGTCTGGAGCATGGTCTTTCCGGGTGCTTCGTGCTCGTGGCGCGGGTCGGTGAGGTAGTGCATCCAGTAGCGTCCGTGCCAGTAGGTGAGCATGGGCTGGTGGTTGTAGGTCCAGGGCTTCTCACCGCGCATGGTCTGCAGGGAGTGCACACCCACCACGGGCTTCAGTCCGCCGTCGTGGCGTTCCGGCCGGGCGATGGTCTTGCCGCTGTAGTGTACCACGTCGCGGTTGTACTTGACGAGTCCCTCGACCAGCTCTTCGGGGGCCATAAAGACCGTTCCGTGCTTATGGCCTACGGGGAAGGCGACGGCCCCCGTCTGGTCCTGGAAGGTGCGGAAGTCCTTGGTGCGGTGGGCGCCATAGATTTTGTGGCGGTAGCTGTCGTAGTAGATGTACCACCACTCCCCTACCCTGGCGGTCGTCGGCCCTTCGGTGAACGACTCGGTGAACGGCTCCGAGGCCTCGCTCCACGGGCCGTAGGGCGACGCGGCGAAGGCCACCTTGAGGTTGCGCATGGGGCGCGAATTGTCCTTGAGCACCATGACATAAGCCCCCCCTGCGGCCCCCGAGGGGGCTTCATTTGTTTTGGAGGCAGGGACTGTCGTGCCCCCCTCGGGGGGCGAAAGGGGGGCTATGGTGGCGTCGATGACCGAGAAGCCGGGGTCGTAGAACAGCCGCGGCTTGGAGAAGGTCTTGAAGTCTTTCGTCGTGAGGTAGTAGAGGCGGTGGTTGTTCTTCGGGTCCTCCTGATAGTCGGGGAACCGGCCCGGCACGCATGAGGCCCAGACGACGAGGAACTGTCGCTTGACGTCGTCGTAGAACAGCTCCGGCGCCCAAGTGTTCACCGTCGTGGTGTCCATGCCTGTGCTGATGAACCGCTGCGGTGTCCAGTGTATGAGGTCGCGCGAGGAGGAATAGCCGAAGCCCCTGTCGCCGCGCCACGACGATGTCCAGACGAGGTGGAAGGTGCCGTCGGGGCCACGCACGACGGAGGGGTCGCGCATCACGCGCTGCTGTCCCACCTCGGGCCGCAGGAAGACGCCCTCGATGCTGTCCCACCGCAGACCGTCGCGGCTGTAGATGAACCGCAGACCGTCGGTGGCCGGCTCACGGAACGAGGTGGAGACATAGACGTCTTTGGCCGCCATGCCCGCCACACTGCTCCAGGTGAGCAGCAACAGCATCAGAATCCTCATTATCATTATTTATTCAAGTTTCGCTTTCGCTCAACTTCCGTAGTTAGAAGTAGTTAGAAGTAGTTAGAGGTAGTTAGAAGTCATTAGTTTGTCCTCTCAGGCGTTTAGCAGCGTCAAGTCTATCGACTTTTAACTACTTCTTACTACCTTTTACTACTTCTTACTACTCAACTTGAGAAAGTTGAATTATTTATAAAACTAAAACCCTCAAGACCCTCCCCCCGGCCCCTCCCTGTGAGGGAGGGGAGTGGTTACCTTGCAAGCCCGGATATTCTGCGACAAAACTATCTACTCCCCTCCCTCACAGGGAGGGGCCGGGGGTGGGTCTTTGTTTACTTCGTCACTTCTACTATTGCCTCGCCCGAGCAGGCGTTGGGCTGCTGTATGTGGAGCATCTGGCAGACGGTGGGCGCAATGTCGTTGATGTGTACCTCGCGGCTGGTGGCTCCGTGGCTGATGTTCCAGCCGAAGAAGAGCAGGGGTATATGGGCGTCGTAGGGGTTCCACTCGCCGTGGGTGGTGTGGGTGGGCGCTGCATTATCGGGCCAGCTGTAGTATTGCGGCTCGGGAATGAAGATGACATCGCCCGAACGGCGCGGATGGTAGCCCATAGCGAGACGGTCGACGAGCAGCTG
>CAMPCG010000274.1 GCA_946644025.1 uncultured Prevotellaceae bacterium
TGCGCATAGTTTTTTACGTTGTATGCTCATATCCATACTTTTTAAAGTATACTCATATATCCAAGATGTGTATAAAGGGTAGTACAGGGGTGGGGAGCGGCTGCGCATCATATAGCGGATTAATAGGACCAGCCTATAAAGAACCCCTCCATAGGGGGCGGGCTCCTATGGAGGGGTATGAAGGGCTGTCTGCGTGCCCTCTGGGTCTGGGGACTATCCGCGTGCCATGCGGTAGATGGCCTCCATGTCATCGGCTGCGAGCACTTTAAATGCGCCGCAGGTGCGCTTGTAGTCGCGGCTGCACTTGCGGGTCATCTCCTTAATCTCCTCGTCGGTGATGTCGCGGCCAATGAGCTCCTTGATGTTGATGGGCATCCCGATGGCGTGGTAGAATCGCTCCATGGCCTCGATGCCGCGCAGGGCCGTGCCCTCGGGGTCGGTGAAGTCGTTGGGCACGTCCATGACGTTGACGGCGAAGCGCACGAAGCGCGGCAGGTTCTCGTGCATGACGTAGCGTGCCCAGCTGGGCCATACGGCGGCGAGTCCTGCGCCGTGGGTCACGTCGAAGAGTCCGCTTAGCTCGTGCTCCAGCTGGTGTGTCGACCAGTCGCCAGCGTTGCGGTTGCCCGTCACGTCGTTGTGGGCCAGGCTGCCGCCCCACATGATTTGTGCGCGGTTGCGGTAGTCTTCCGGATCTTTCAGCACGGCGAAGACACACTCCTTCATGGTGCGCATGAGCGTCTCGGCGATGTTGTCGGTCAGCGTCATGTCGCAGTCGGTGTTGAAGTATCGCTCCATGGTGTGCATCATGATGTCAGTCACGCCGGCGGCCGTCTGGTAGGGGGGCAGGGTGAAGGTGCGGCAGGGGTTCATGATGGCGAACTTGGGCCGCGAGATGTTGTTGCTGTAGCCCAGCTTCACGTCGCCGTCCTCGTTGGTGATGACGCTGGCCTCGCTCATCTCGCTGCCTGCGGCGGGGATGGTGAGCACGGAGGCCACGGGGAGCACCGTCTTGGGCTCTGCCTTACCGATGTAGAAGTCCCAGACGTTGCCGTCGTAGGGCACTCCGTAGGCAATGCACTTCGACGAGTCGATGACGCTGCCTCCGCCCACGGCAAGGATGAAGTCGACACCCTCCTTGCGGCACAGCTCAATGCCCTGCTGGGCCAGCGACAGGCGCGGGTTGGGCACCACGCCGCCGAGCTTGACGTAGGGGATGCCGCCCTCGGCGAGAAGACCGCACACCTTGTCGAGCAGACCGGAGCGGATGGCGCTCTGCCCGCCATAATGAACCAGCACCTTAGTGCCGCCGTATTTCTTCACAAGAGCAGCAACCTGCTCCTCGCTTTGCTGCCCGAACACCACTTCGGTGGGGGCGTAGAAATTAAAGTCTTTCATTGTTGAAAAGGGAATTGGTTATAAATGTTGAAGGGGGGGAGTGGTGAGGGGTGGGAGGATCGTTCTGCTTCTATAACTTATGGCTATTACACCGCTTTGCTGTAGGAGGCGACGTGTCTCACGTCGCAGCAATCTGCTGGATTGCGACGTGGGACACGTCGCCTCCTACTAAAGTATCCTCTCTCTCGCGCCCCTCACTTCTCGCCTCCGTTAGTGAATATCTTCTGGGCGAAGAGGGTGAGGTAGATGCGCCAGTTACGCCAGATGTGTCCGCCGTCGTTCTCGTAGTACTCGTAGGGGTAGCCCTTCTCGTCGAGGTAGTGGCGCAGGTCGGTGTTCATCTGCATGAGGAAGTCGTCCTTGCCGATGGCTATCCAGAAGAGGCGCGGCTGCGAGGCGAAGAGGCGGGCCATCTGACCGTCGAAGTCCTGGTCGAGGGGTGAGGGGTGCTGGGTGTTGGGCGTGAGCTCGCGCGGCATCCTGCACGCTGCCGACTGCAGGCCGTAGTAGTCGAACTCGCCGGGATAGAGGCGCGCAATGCCGAAGGTGTGGCCGCCGCCCATGGAGAGCCCGCTGACGGCCCGGCCCGAGCGCTTCGTGATGGTCTTGTAGCGGCTGTCGGTGGCCCGGACGATGTCCATGAAGCTCTCCTCCATCGTGGCCTTTACCGGGCGGTCGCGGAAGGCGTTGCCGTCGGGGGTGTACATCCCTTCGTGCCACCAGCCGGGGGCGGCGTTGCAGGTGGCGTTGCCGTTGGGCATGACCACAATCATGGGCACGCAGCGGCCCTCGGCGATGAGGTTGTCCATGATTTGCGACGTGCGCCCCAGGTCGGCCCACGCGGTCTCGTCGCCGCCAAAGCCGTGGAGCAGGTAGAGCACGGGGAAGCGCTTCTTGCCGTCGTACTGCGGGGGCAGGTAGACGGTCATGCGGCGCTGCTGGCCCAGCGTGGGACTGTCGTACCACACACGTGACAGCGTGCCGTGGGGCACGTCGTTGACGGAGTAGAGATGGCCTTTGTCGTCGGCCGTCCTGCTGACGATGAAGATGTTGGAGAGGGTGGAGATGTCGCGGTTCACGTAGCTGTTGGCGGGGTCGGTCATGCGCTGCCCGTCCACGCTGAGGCTGTAGGAGTAGAGCTCAGGGGAGAGCGGCGAGGTGGTCACCGTCCACACACCGTCGGCCTGCTTCTGCATGGGCAACTGCTGATTCGAGATTTCGCCGAAGTCGCCGTTGACGCTGACGGCACTGGCCGAGGGGTCGTAGAAGTTGAAGGTGACGGTGCCGTCGCTGTTGATGACTGGCGACTTGACCTGAGGGCGCTGCCCCAGCTGCTGCTGGGCCAGGGCGGTAGGGCCTGTCGCTAATGCTACCGCCAGTGCAAGCAAAAATCTATTCATAATGCGTTTTGATAAGTGAGGTGATGAGTCCGCGCGCGGACAAACGAAAGGTGGAATCCTAATGATAAAACGCTCGGCTGGCCGATTTGTTGTGTGGTCAGCGTCAATAAATTACAGGCGTAGGGCTTGAGCTGTCCTACATCATGCGGCCTGAGAAGTTGCGCCCCCACTTCTTGTCGTAGCGCCCCTCGGTGTCTACCTTTCCGCCGAACATGTTGAGGCGGTAGCGCACGTGGAGCATGGCATAGCTGTTGATGCTGTTGAAGCGTGTGTCGCTGCGCCCGTTGGCGTTGACCCATCGCTCGTAGTTCGACTGCTGGCCCAGGAGGTCGTAGAAGTTGAGGGCCACGACGAGCGTCTTGCTCTTGCGCCAGGGAAGGGCAGACGCACAGTAATAGTAGGCTTATCAGTAAAAGTTTCATCGTTGTTAAAAGGTTGTTGCTGCGATGGAGTCGCAGCGAAAGAAGCGGGACAAGAGGCGAAGCCCCTTAGTCCGGGGGGCGCCATGCAGGGCTTTCGCGCCGCCGGCTTATGCGCTATTTCGTGCTGTCGCGCAGTTCCAGGCGTGCCTTCACCACGACGTGCTGGATGCTGTCGTCGCCCTTCATCTGGTCGTGCAGCAGCCGGAAGGCCTTCGTGCCAATCTCGCGCAGGTTTTGCCTGACGAACGTGAGCCGTGGGTGGCACATCTCCGAAACCCAGTCGCTCATGTAGGCAATGATGGCAATGTCTTCGGGCACGCGCAGTCCGCGGCTGGTGACGGCCTGCAGGGCGGCTATGGCCAGCAGTCCGTGGGTGGCGAGTATGGCGTCGGGCGGTGAGGGAAGGTTGAGCAGTTCGAGCGTGTCGTTGAGGCCCGAGTTGAAGGTGATGTGGTGGCACTTCACCACCTCCGTACTGATGGGTATGCCGTTTTCGCGCAGCGCCTTGAGATAGCCGTGCTTACGGTCGGTGTTCTGCTTCAGCTGGTTGGGCCCTCCGAGGAAGGCGATGCGGCGTGCCCCACTCTCAATGAGGTAGTTGGTGGCTTGGAAGGCCGAGGCGGCGTCGTTGATGATGACCGACGAGAGCCCTATGTCGGGTGCGCGGTCGAAGAGCACGATGGGCATCTTGGCCTGGCGTATGCGCAGCAGCTGGGAGAAGTCGGTGGTGTCCTGCGAGGGGCAGACGATGATGCCGTCCACGTGCATGTTGACCAGCTGCTCCAGGCAGTTGGCCTCGTTCTCCGTGCTGTCGTTGGTGTCGGTGATGATGCAGAGGAAACCGGCCTCGCGGGCCTCAGCCTCGATGCGCTTCACGATTTGCGCATACTGGTTAAACGCCACGTCGGGCACCACGATGCCTATGATGCGTGTCGTGTCGTAGCGGAGGCTCGTAGCAAAGGGGTTAGGCCGGTAGCCGCCGTTCTCGGCCAGCTCTTCTATCTCCTTCTTCAGCTTAGGGCTCACGCCGTCAAGGCCGCGCAGAGCCCGCGACACCGTGCTCACGTTGACTCCTAACTGACGTGCAATGTCGCGCTGGGAAATCCTTTTCATGGTCTTTTTCCTGTTTTGGGGTAGCAAAAGTACAAAATAGTCCTGATATATTAACGCAACAACTTGCTGAATTGTTGTGCAAAGCGTTGCGTAAGTCCGTTTGCGGCTCCTGGCTCTTCCTGACTTCATCACTTTCCGCGCCATCAAATAGCGCTCATTGAAAATCAGGTAG
>CAMPCG010000275.1 GCA_946644025.1 uncultured Prevotellaceae bacterium
GAGCGTGTCATGACGAGACGGTAGGTGCTGTTGGCCCCCTCGCAACAGGTGCCCGTGGAGCCGATGAGATAGTAGTAGTCGTTGTGCTTGACGATCATCGTGGCCTCGATGAGTCCGCCTGCAATCTTCGTGGGCGTAGCACCCTCGCGGAGCGACAGGCCGTCGTCACTGAGTTCGATGCCGTAGATGTCGTGGAAGGAACCGAAGAAGAGGTACTTGCGGCCGTCGTCCTCGATGAAGAAGGGGTCGATGCAGTTCTCGATGCCTATCTCTTCGCTGGTGAACAGCTTGTGGGCGTCGTGGAACCCGCCGTTGGGTCGGCTGCTGACGGCCACGCCGATGCCTGCCTGCCACGTGCCGCCCCAGCGTGACTTGGAGTAGTAGAGCACGTACTGACCGTTGAAGTAGTTGATGTCGGGCGCCCAGATGCCCCCGTCGGTCACCATGTCCATGGGCCGCGTGGCATCGGTGAAGGCCGTGCCGGCATAGCGCCATGTGACGAGGTCGCGGGAGCGGTAGATGGGCACGTTGTGCGTGTCTTCGGTACCGTAGACGTAGAAATAGCCGTCCTGACCTTTGATGACCGTTGGGTCGGGCACGCTATAGCGAATGACGGGGTTCTGATAGGTGCCCACCTCGCCGTCGGCACAGGCCGTGAGACCTGCGACGAAGAGCAGGGCAAGCGAGAGGGAAAGCTTCATAATGGTGTTCATTGTTTTTTTAGTGTTGAGTGTAGAGTGTAGAGTGTAGAGTTTGCTACCGCCATTGTTTTTTAGTGTAGAGTGTTGAGTGTAGAGTGTAGAGTTTGCTACCGCCATTGTTTTTTAGTGTAGAGTGTAGAGTTTAGAGTTTGCTACCGCCATCCTGCATTGATATGTAGAGCGGTAGCAAACTCTACATTCTACACTCAACATTCTACACTAAAAAGAGAGTCCTTAGTTCGCCGGCACGAACGACGTCCACATGTCGGTGGCCAGCAGCGACAGGGTGAAGGTGTAACGACCACTGACACTGGGCACCCACTTCAGGTCGCCGCCATTGTCCTGCAGACGGTACATCAGCAGGCGATGGTCGGTCAGCGGGTCGGCATTGGCCTCGGGGGCATAGAAGAACTGGTCGCCCCAGCCATTGCCCAAGCCAATCTTGATCTCGCCTCCGGCAGTGAACTCACCCGTCCATGCATAGAGCCAAGGCTCGCGGGCCGAGCCCACCATCTCCATGCGTCCGGCCGTGGTGTTGGTGTTCCAGCCCACTGAGCAGCCGTTGCCGCAAATCCAGATGAGGCCCGGCGTGGGCAGCTGGATGATGTCAAGCACGCGGCAGTCGTTGTAGGGGCTATTGGTGTCGACGATGATGGTGCGCTGACCGGTGAAGTCGTTGTGGAAGGGCACCACCGTGCCTTCGGTGACGTACTCCATCTGCTCGCCGTCGGCCTGTCCGTAGGCAGGATAAGCCTCCTCAGAGGTGGTGAAGTAGAAGTCGCAAGGCACCAGATTCAGCGTCGTCTCGTAGATGCCGGTGCCCAGCTGTCGCTGCTCCAGTCGCTGCGAGCTCTGCGTGCCGTCGGTGGTAGTGATGTTCATGTAGAGGAAGGCCGGGTACTTCTCGTAACCCGTCACCGTGAACTCTACCGTCGACACCTCGGGCTTGACGTAGCGCAGCTCGTTCTGCACGTTCGAGAGCACCTGAGCCGTCACCTTGACAGCCTCGCCGGGCAGTGCCCAGCGGGCCACCATCGAGTTGAGGGCATCATGGGTGAGGGTGAGCGAGAGGTTGGTGCCGCAGTCAATGTACTCCGACTTGTTGTCCTTCACTGCCGAGGGATAGAGGCACACCTTGTAGGTCACCACGTCGTTGGGTGAAAGGGGACTCGTAGCCTTGTCCCAGGTGAGTGTCAGGGCAGCCTCATCGGCAATGCCCTTGTTCAGCACGATGCTCTCTACAGAGCTCCTGACGTGCATCTCGTCGGGGTAGCTCTCCAGCTTGAACATCTCGGGGTCTTCGTTGCAGGAGGTGAGGCCCACCCCCACCCCTCCCCAAGGGAGGGGGGCTAAGATAGCACTGAGCCATACAAGCGAAGACGCAACATTCTTCTTTATTTCAGATATCGTTTTCATAACTATGATTCTTTGATTCCTTAATATAATTATAATTGCAGGTTCTGTCCTTTCTCCCCTCCTTTGGGGAGGGGCAGGGGGTGGGCCTTACTCCTCACTGTCGATTACCCAGAAAGGAGCTTCGCGCAGGTTGGGGTTCTTCTCGTACTCGTCGATGTAGATGGGCATCCAGTAGTACTGGCGGCGCCACACGCGGGTATCGAAGACGGTGCGCTTGAAGAACTCGGCCTGGTTGCGGCCCTGGAAGTTCATGCCGTAGCAGTCGCCCGTCATCTCGGGCAGACTCTCGGCCTCCATCCAGCGGCGGATGTCGTACCAGCGGTTGTTCTCGCAGCAGAGCTCCACGCGGCGCTCCATGCGGATGACGCGGCGCACGTCTTCCTGCGTGTTCTGCACCTGGATGAAGTCCTCGTCGGTGACGTCGACGGCATCGAATGTGTACTTGCGCACGCCGGCACGCTCGCGGATGCGGTTCACGTAGTCCAGAGCCTCCAGACGTGCGGAGGCGTCGTTGCGGGCCTCGTTGAGTGCCTCGGCATAGTCCAGATAGGTGAAGGCCAGACGATAGGTAAAGCCCTGGCGGTCAGTGATGGCACCGGTCAGGTAGTTGTCCAGCACGTTCAGGCCCTTGCGCACCAAGTAGCCGTTCTGCGGGGCGTCGTGGGGTGACGATGTCTGTACGTTGTCGCGCCCGTTCATGAAGAAGTTGTACTTGCGGTTGCCCACTGCTAACCACGAGCCGTGGAAGGAGACGGCATTGTAGAAGCGGGGTTCGCGGTTGCAGTACATGTTGTAGGTGCCGCGGGCAGTGACTTCGCCGGGGTTGCCCGTGCCGTACTCCCACGAAGTGACGTCGCTGCGGTCCTCGACCACCGACGAGAAGCCTTCCTCAACGTAGCCCGAGTTGGGGTCGCTGATGGGCAGGCCGTTCTTCGTGAAGAAGGCATCGACCAGTCCCTGATAGACGCCCAGGCCGTTACCACCGCCATACTCGCGCACCGAGGTGACGCGCAGATAGGTGTCGCGGTAGCTGTTGCCCTTCGTCACGGGGAAGGTGATCTCGTGGTTACCCTCGCTCCAGCGCTTGATGTGCACGTTGTAGGTCGACATGAAGGGGTCAATCTCGCCGTTGGGGCCTGCCTCAGTGTAGAGGGCATAGCCGGCACGCTCGGCCTCGTCGATACACAGCTTGCAGGCCTCGGCAGCCTTCACCCACTTTTGCGGGTCGTAGGTAGCGTTGAAGATCTGCTCGCCCTTATCGTTCACGTAGTCAGTGTACCACGGGTTGCCGTTGACGAGCGGACTGGCGGCGAAGAGCAGCATGCGCGAACGAACGGTGAGTGCCATGACGCGGTTGATGCGGCCGTACTTCGACGGGTCGTCGTAGACAGCGGGCAGGGCCATGGCGGCGTCGAGCATCTGCTTGTCGCAGTAGTCCACCACATCGTCGAACTTCGACTGACCTACCATCAGGTCGTCCAACTCGAAGTCGGTAGGAGCAATATAGTCGGGCTTGAAGGGTATGCCGCCGTAGTTCTCGGCCATCTGCCACCAGCCGTAGGCCGTGAGGAACTTCACCTCGTTCTTCATGTTGTCAATCTCCGACTGTGGCAGGTCGTGGTCGGGCATGGCTTTCACCATATTATTAAATATGTAGCCGTGGCGGATGTAGCGCGGCATCATGTGCCACAGGTTGCCGCCCCACGTCGAGTTGATGGTCCACTGGCCGTGAATCTTGGGTATGACGCCACCCCAGTCCCACTGCTGCCAGCGCTCGGATGCAGTGATGTCGTCGGCGAAGACCTCGTAGCCGTCGGATGTGAGTGCCCACTTGTCGGGGTTGTGAATGATGTTGTACACGTAGCCCAGCCACGAGTACACCTTGTCGCGGTTGTCAAACACCATTTCGGTGGTCAGCTCGGTGTCGGGCTCCTTGTCGAGATAGTCAGAGCAGGAGGTGAGGCCCACCCCCACCCCTCCCCAAGGGAGGGGGGCCAGGATAGCACTGAGCCATACAAGCGAAGACGTAGCTTTCTTCTTTATTTCAAATATCGTTTTCATATCTATGATTCTTTATTCCTTATTAATATATATATAGTTGCAAGTCTAACCAACCTCCCCTCCCTTGGGGAGGGGCAAGGGGGGGGCTTTAGAAGTTCACGTCAATACCGAACATAATAGAGCGGTTCATCGGGTACTTCAGACCGTCGTTGGTGCCCAGCTCGGGGTCCCACATCTTGAATGAGGTGAGGCAGAAGAGGTTGTTGCCGCTGACGAAGACGCGGCAGCTCTTCACATAGAAGCTCTCGAACCACGACTTGGGGAAGGTGTAGCCCACCTCGATGGTCTTGCAGC
>CAMPCG010000276.1 GCA_946644025.1 uncultured Prevotellaceae bacterium
ATTATGAAAAGATTTTTTTTGTTTTTTGCCCTTCCCCTTGTGCTGTTCTCCTGCCAGGAGAGTCTGGAGCAGCGTGCTGCCCGTGAGGCCCGCGAGATGACCGAGACGAAGTGTCCGATGCCCCTTGGCGACAACATGTTTCTCGACAGCGTGGTGTTCGACATCCCCACGCTGACCCAGTCGCAGTATTTCCGTGTGACGGGGGAGCTGGATGACGACTCGCTTTTCGAGACCGTCGACTCGCGCTCGCTCCTGCTCGAGGAGCTGAGGAACACGCCCACCTACCGCACGCTGATGAACCGCGGAGTGACCTTCCACTACGTCTACCACTCAACAAAAAGCCCCAGCAAGGTAATGCTGGAGCTTAGTCTTACACCCGAGGACTACAGACAGTGAGTATCTGAGTTCTTGAGTTCTTGAGTTTCTGAGTTCTTGAGCTCTTGGGTTCTTGAGTTTTTGAGCCCTTGAGCTCTCTCGTTTTCCTATTTTCCGGTCTGGGCTGGCTGTGCCTCGGTCATGTCGCCCTCGATGGTGAGCCTCACGATTTCCACTTTTCCGTTGCAGTGTACGGTGATGGTCTTGGCGAAGTGGCCAAGGCGTTTGCCGGTGCCGTTGTAGGTCACCTTGATTTCGCCTTTCTGTCCTGGCTGCACGGGTTCCTTGGTGTATTCGGGAACGGTGCAACCACATGAGCCGATGGCCTGGTTGATGACCAGCGGAGCATCGCCCACGTTCTGGTAGGTGAACACGCAGTTCACGACGGGAGCGTTCTTCGGAAACTGGCCGAAGTTGTGGGTCACTTTGTCGAACTTGATTTCGGCCTGTGCCATGGCGGCGTTCACTCCGCCAATGAGCAGCATGATGAATAGGAGTACTTTCTTCATGGTTATTACTTGTTATTACGATTTTATATTCTTCACACAGATTTCTGTTTTTTTATTCTTCACACAGATTTCTCGGATTCTCACAGATAAGTCTGTGTAAATCCGTGTAATCTGTGTGAATTTAAATCTGTATGCGCTTATTCTTCCTCGGGCTTCATGTTGGTGTAGACGGTCTGCACGTCGTCGAAGTCTTCCAGCTTCTCCACCATCTTGTCGATGGCTTCGCGCTGTTCGGGGGTGACGTCCTTCAGGTCGTTGGGGATGCGGGTGAACTCTGCTCCCGTCACCTCGAATCCGTTCTCCTCCAGGTGCTTCTGTATGGCTGCGAAGCTGCTGGGCTCGCCGTAGATGGTGATGCTGCCCTCCTCCTCGTCCTCGTCGTACTCGTCGTCCACGCCGTAGTCGATGAGGTCGAGTATCATCTCGTCCATGTCCAGGTCGTCTTTCTTCTTGAAGGTAAACACGGCCTTGTGGTCGAAGAGGAACGAGAGCGAGCCCTGTGTCCCGAGGTTGCCCGAGAACTTGTTGAACACCGAGCGCACGTCGCCCACGGTGCGGGTGGTGTTGTCGGTCAGCGTCTCTACGAAGATGGCCACTCCGTGGGGGCCGTAGCCCTCATAGGACACCTCCTTGTAGTCGCTCTGGTCCTTGCCCATGGCGTTCTTTATGGCACGCTCAATGTTGTCCTTGGGCATGTTCTCGCGCTTGGCGTTGGCGATGATGGCGCGCAGGGCCGGGTTGTTCTCCGGCTCGGGGCCTCCAGCCTTTACTGCGATGGCAATCTGCTTGCCAATCTTGGTGAATGTCTTGGCCATGTGGCCCCATCTCTTCAGCTTTGTAGCTTTACGGTATTCAAATGCTCTTCCCATAATTGTTATTTACGATTTTCTTATTTTCGATTTACGATTTGTTACCTTAGTTCTGCGCCTATCTGCTTCTTTATGCTCTGTATGATTTTCTGCATGATGGCGTCTATCTGCTTGTCGTTCATGGTCTTTTCCTCGTCCTGGAGGATGAAGTTCACGGCGTACGACTTCTTGCCAGCGGGCAGGTTCTTGCCCTCGTAGACGTCGAAGAGCTCCACCTGCTTGAGCAGCTTCTTCTCGGCCTGGCGTGCCACCTGCTCTATCTGTGCGAACTCCACGCCTTTGTCTACGAGCAGGGCGAGGTCACGGCTCACGGCAGGCTGGCGGGGTATGTCGGTGAAGGTCACCTTGTTCTTCTTCGTGGCCTTCATCAGCTGCGTCCAGTTCAGCTCGGCGAAGAACACGGGCTGCTGCAGGTCGAACCGCTTGAGCAAGGCTTTCGACAGTATGCCCATTTCGCCGAGCGTCTTGCCGCCACGGGTCTCGATGACCAGTCCCTCGGCAAAGATGTTGCGCTCAGACTTCTTCACGACATACTGCGAAGTGCTCAGCCCGATGCGGGCAAGGATGTTGTTTACGTCGGCCGACAGCTCGTAGAACGTGGACTCCTCGTTGGGGTGGGCCCATGAGCCTTCCACGCGCTTTCCTGTCACCCAGAGGCCCAGGTAGTTCTCCTCCTTGTAGGCCTGTATGGGGTCGTCGGGGTTCTGCTTCTCGGGGTCGAAGAAGTAGCAGTTGCCAAACTCGAAGAAGCGAAGGTTGCCCACCTTGCGCTTCACGTTGTGCTCCACGCTCTCCAGTCCGCCGTAGAGCAGTGTCTGGCGCATCACTCCGAGGTCTTGCGAGAGGGGGTTCATGATTTTCACCACGTCCTTTTTGTCGTCGTAATACGACGACTTACTCAACGAGTTGTTCAGTATCTCGTTGAAGCCTGCTCCGATAAGCTGCTCCGAGATGATGTTCTGCAGTGCGTGCTTGCGGTCCTCGTCGCCCTTGATGACGAGCGATGACTTCAGCTGAGTGGGTATCTCTACATTATTATATCCATAGATGCGGAGTATGTCCTCCACCACGTCGCAGGGGCGGGTGACGTCGACACGATAGGCGGGAACCTCCAGCTCCAGTCCTTCAGCTGTCTCGCTGATGATTTCCATTTCCAGCGAGTTACAGATGCTCTTGATGGTCTCTGTGGGTATGTGCTTGCCTATCAAGCTGTCTACGTAGCTGTACGTCAGCGACACCTTGGCGTTGTCTATGGGCGAGGGGTATTCGTCGCGTATCTCCATCGAGACCTTTCCCCCGGCCAGCTCCTTGCAGAGCATGGCGGCCTGCTTCAGGGCGTAGATTACTCCGTTGGGGTCAATGCCGCGCTCGAAGCGGAAGGAGGCGTCGGTGGACAGTCCGTGGCGGCGGGCCGACTTGCGAATCCACGTAGGGTGGAAGTAGGCGCTCTCCAGTACGACGTTGCGTGTGGTCTCGTAGGTGCCGCTGCCCTTGCCGCCGAACACGCCGGCTATGCACATCGGCTCCTCGGCATTGCAGATGGCCAGGTCGCGGTCAGAGAGCTTGTGCTCCACGCCGTCGAGGGTGACGAAGGGCGTGCCCTCGGGCATGGTCTTGACCACAATCTTGCGGCCCGTCACCATGTCGGCGTCGAAGCAGTGGAGCGGCTGGCCGTAGGCCATCATAATATAATTGGTAATGTCTACAATATTATTAATAGGCCGCAGGCCCACGGTCGAGAGCCTGGTCTTGAGCCACTCGGGGCTTTCTTTCACCTCGCAGCCGGTGATGCTCACACAGGCGTAGCGGCGGCAGGCCTCGGTGTTCTCTATCTGCACGTCGATGGGCAGGTCGTTGTTGTCTACGGCGAAGGTGTCGGCTGTGGGGCGGTGCAGACAGGTCTTGTAGCCGTTCTGCAGCAGCCAGGCGTATAGCTCGCGGGCCACGCCCCAGTGGGAGAGTGCGTCGGCGCGGTTGGCGGTGATGTCTATCTCGATGAGCCAGTCGCTCTCCAGGTGGTAGTATTCTGCGGCGGGAGTGCCTACCACGGCCTCCTCGGGCAGGACGATGATGCCGTCGTGGCTCGTGCCCACGCCAATCTCGTCCTCGGCACATATCATGCCGCACGACTCGACGCCGCGCAGCTTTGACTTCTTAATCTGAAACTCCTTGTCGCCGTCGTAGAGCACGCAGCCCAGGTCGGCCACGATGACCTTCTGACCGGCGGCCACGTTGGGCGCGCCACAAACAATCTGCGACGGCTCCCGGCGGCCCAGGTCTACCGTCGTCACGTGAAGGTGGTCACTGTTGGGGTGAGGCTCGCAGGTGAGCACCTTGCCCACATAGAGCCCTTTCAGTCCACCGCGGATGGACTGTACTTCCTCCAGAGCGTCAACCTCAAGACCCGTAGAGGTCAGCGCGTCGCATACCTGCTGCGCCGAGAGGTCGAAGTCGACGTACTCTTTCAGCCATTTATAAGAAATGTTCATTTTGCGGATTTACTATTTACGGATTTACTATTTACGATTTTAATGAAAATCGGCTGCAAAATTACAAAAAAAGATTCAATGACCAATGTTTTTTTATCATTATTTTGGGAAATAGCTGAAAAAGACGTAATTTTGCACCCCACAAGTAGGAGGCGACGTGTCTCACGTCGCAACAAGCTGCCAGATTGCG
>CAMPCG010000277.1 GCA_946644025.1 uncultured Prevotellaceae bacterium
GAGCGGCTGCGCCGTCGTTTGGTATACCTTGGACTTTTTAAAGTGGACTCAAGAAGTGAGTTCAGACATCAAGGGAGTTATTAGGAAAATCAAGGAAGAACTAACCAACATTGAAGATAATTATGAATGAAAGTCAGATAACAAAAGTAACTACTCCCCTCCCCCCCGAGGGAGGGGCCGGGGGTGGGGCTTCAGAGGGATGGTCTCTCGTCTATAAGAAGCCTTCCCTGCTCAATGACAATAACATGCACTACTGCCCGGGCTGCTCCCACGGCGTGGTGCACAAGCTCATTGCCGAGGTCATCGAGGAGATGGGCATGGAAGAGAAGGCCGTGGGCGTAAGTCCCGTTGGATGTGCCGTCTTCGCCTACAACTATATTGACATTGACTGGCAGGAGGCAGCCCACGGACGCGCTCCCGCACTGGCCACGGGCATCAAGCGCTGCTGGCCCGACCGCCTCGTGTTCACCTATCAGGGTGACGGCGACCTGGCTTGTATCGGCACTTGCGAGACCATTCATGCGCTGAATCGTGGCGAGAACATCGTCATCATCTTCGTCAACAACGCCATCTACGGCATGACAGGCGGACAGATGGCCCCCACGACGCTCATCGGACAGAAGACCGCCACTTGTCCTTATGGCCGTGACCCAAAGCTTCATGGCTATCCCCTGAAGATGGCCGACATCGCCGCCGGACTCGAAGGCACCTGCTACGTTACCCGTCAGTCGGTGGAGAGCGTCGCCAGCATCAACAAGGCAAAGAAGGCATTGAAGAAGGCTTTCCAGGCCTCGATGGACGGTAAAGGCAGCTCGCTCGTAGAGTTTGTCTCTACCTGTAACAGCGGCTGGAAGCTCACTCCCCAGCAAGCCAATGAATGGATGAAGGAACACATGTTCCCCTTCTACCCGAAGGGAGACCTTAAAGACACAACAGTATGAAGAAAGAAATTATCATAGCCGGTTTCGGCGGCCAGGGTGTCCTCTCTATGGGCAAGATTCTGGCATACTCGGGCCTGATGGAGGGCAAGGAAGTGACGTGGATGCCTGCCTACGGCCCCGAGCAGCGCGGCGGCACGGCCAACGTCACCGTCATCGTGAGCGACGAGCGCATCTCGTCGCCCATCCTCAGCAAGTACGACATTGCCATCGTGCTCAACCAGCCCTCGCTGGAGAAGTTCGAGCCGAAGCTGAAGCCCGGCGGAGTGCTCATCTACGACAGCTACGGCATCCTCAACCCGCCTACACGCAAGGACATCACCGTCTACAAGATTGACGCCATGGACAAGGCCGCCGAGATGAAGAACGGCAAGATCTTCAACATGATTGTGCTCGGCGGACTGCTCAAGGTGGCCCCCGTGGTCGGCCTGGGCGGCGTGGAGAAAGCCCTGAAGAAGACCCTTCCCGAGCGCCACCACGACCTCATCCCGCTGAACATGCAGGCCCTGGAAGAGGGTGGAAAGATTATTGAAGAGGTGAAGTAACGACAAACGCACACTGGCTTTTGTGAAGAAATTCCTGTCATACGTTTGTATCACGCTCCTGGCCGTCGTCATCGTCGACGTGCTTTACGGCTTTGCCATGAAGCAGCTGTCGGGAGACCACTACGTAACTTCTATAGACCACATCAGGAAAGCCCACGAGGACATTGCCATCATCGGCTCCTCGCGGGCTAACCATCATTATGACCCCCGGCTGCTTTCCGACAGCCTTCACCTGACGGCCTACAACTATGGCATCGAGGGACTCAACATCTTTGCCGACCAGGCCGTGCTCGCCATGCTCATGAGCCAGGCGGAGAAGAAGCCGCAGATGGTCATCCTCGACCTCTCGGAGTCGGACATTTGCGACGTGCAGGGCTGGAACGCCGACCATCTGAGCCTCCTTTATCCCTACGACGACGTGCCGGCCGTAGACAGCGTGCTGGCCGATGCCATCGACCCGCGCGAGCTTTTCTTCGTGCGCTACTCCAAGCTCTACCGCCACAACTCAAAGATTTTGGACTACCTGAAGCCCAAGCCGGCGAAAGGACAGCGGCAGGAGAATGGCTTCACGCCCCTGGACGGACGATGGGCGGGAGAGCCCACGCAGACCGCCACGCCCTATCCGCTGAGTGCTCAGAAGATGGACTACCTGGAGCGGTTTGTCGGCGTGTGCAAGTCCAACGGCGTGACGCTGGTGCTCTCCACGTCGCCCAGCTACAGCCGTCTGCCGAAGGAGCGCAACTGGATTATGGCCATAGAAAAGGTGGCACGCGAGCACCACCTTACTTATCTTTACCATGAGCAGGACAGCGACTTCCTCGCTCATCCCGAATGGTTCAACGAACCCTATCACCTTAATGCCGAGGGGGCCGAAGCCTTTACGCGGAAGATTATTCCCGAGCTGCCCTGCCCCCGGCTCCACTAACCCTTTTTTGCCTGAAAGGCCAGGGCGTAGAGGCGCATCTGCTTGACCATGGCCAGCAGGCCGTTGCTGCGCGTGGGCGACAGATGCTCGCGCAGGCCGATGCGGTCGATGAAGTAGAGGTCGGCCGCAAGGATGTCCTCGGGTGTCTGCCCGTCGAGCACGCGAATGAGCAGCGCCACGATGCCCTTCACTATCAGCGCGTCGCTCTCGGCCTGGAAGTGTATGCGCTCCCCGTCGAAGTCGGCCTGCAGCCACACACGGCTCTGACAGCCGTCAATGAGGTTCTGCTCCGTCTTGTACTTCGGGTCAAGCGGCTCCTGCTGTCCGGCCAGGTCTATGAGCAGCTGGTAGCGGTCCATCCAGTCGTCAAAGTCCTGAAACTCCTCGATGATTTCGTCTTGTCTTTCGTTGATTGTATTCACCATGATTTAATTTACGATTTACGGTTTTAACGATTTACAATTTATCACTTCCCCCTAAAGGTGATAGACGTTGCGGATGACGAACCACGCCAGGAACGTGACGATGTAGAATCCCAGCGTGTAGCGGTGTGCGAGCAGCTGCCCCACCCTACCCTTCGCCTTTCCCTCCGGCATGAGTCGCTGTACGACGAGCGCCAGCACGTAAGGCACGGTGAGCACCATCCAGTAGTTATATCCTACGGCCTCGGCCATGCGTCCGTGAAGGGCGGCATGGGCAGCCCTCAGCAGTCCGCAGCCGGGACAGCTCAGCCCCGTGAACTGCTTCACCACGCAACGCGGCATCCACCCGTAGTCAATAGGGTTGAACATGTAGAGAATGCCCAACCCTATGACCGTCAGTAGCATGTAAAGCAGCCGCTTCTTCAATCTCAAATCTGGACTGAAGTCTCAGCCTTCAGGTCCTCGTAGTAGTGGGCCAGCGTGGTACACATATAAGGATAGAGGAACAACATTCCGAAGCCGCAGGTCAGCACGGCAAGGATGGCCCATCCCAGGAAGCTGAGCCACAGCATGAACAGCTCCATCTTGTGGCCCTGCATCATCTCCATGCTGCGTTTCAGGGCGTCGGTGGCACCCACCTGCGGGTCGTCCTTCAGAATGTAGTAAGCCTGCGAGAACATCAGCGCGACAATGATGCCCGGCACGATGAGCAGCATGAAGCCAATAGCCTCGCAAATCGTGAAGAGCAGCCCGGTCAGGAATACACGACCGAAGTCCTTATAACCGTCGAAGAGGCGGCCAAAGCTGATGTCCTGATTACGGATGAGGTTGAGGAAAAACACTGCAAAGCCCCAAGCAAGAGGCAGGCAGAGCAGTGACCAGAGGCCCTGGAATCCCATCGCCTTAACCTGTTCGCCCTGGAAGGGGAGCGTGACGATGGAACCTATACCGCCGGAAATAACGACAAGGATGAGCGTGGCGATGATGCCTTCCACCCACTTTCCTTCGAGCGACTTCAGCGCCCGGTTCTTGTAAGTTTGATTGTTTCCCATAATGATGATTTTCGATTTACTGATTTTCGATTTACGATTTGTTTGTCAGATTAACTCCTAACTCTTAACTCCTAACTCCTAACTACTCAATCACCACAGTGGTCCATCCGTGCTTGTCCTCTATCTCCCCGTACTGTATGCCGCGCAGGGTGTCGTAGAGTCGCTTCGAGATGGGTCCTGGCTTGTCGCCAAAGGTATAGCGCTTGCCAGTGTCGAGGTCGTCGATGTAGCTGATAGGCGAAATGACGGCAGCCGTACCGCAGGCACCTGCCTCCTCGAAGGTCTCCAGCTCCTCCTCGGGAATGGGCCGGCGCTCCACCTTCATGCCCAGGTCCTCGGCCACCTGCATCAACGACTTGTTCGTGATAGAGGGCAGAATCGAGGTCGACTTCGGTGTGACGTAGGTATTGTTCTTGATACCGAAGAAGTTGGCCGCTCCACACTCGTCCATGTACTTCTTCTCCTTGGCGTCGAGATAGAACTCGCAGGCATATCCCTTCTCGT